>CAIYTC010000226.1 GCA_903929005.1 uncultured Dehalococcoidia bacterium
GCGAGGGCTCTTTTTACACTGTCTTTGCGAGGAGCCCGCAGACGACGAAGCAATCTCCTGGCATCGCGCCACTAACGATGGGATTGCCACGGCCACTGCGGCGGCCTCGCAATGACATTTTTGGGGCTGCTCTTTGTGCGCCCGCTCTTTGTTCGCCCGCTCGGCGGACAGATTGCCGCGGCCGCTGCGGCGGCCTCGCAATGACATTTTTGGGGCTGTCTTTGCGAGGGCTCTTTTTACACTGTCTTTGCGAGGAACCCGCAGGCGACGAAGCAATCTCATGGCGTTGCGCCACTAACGATGGGATTGCCACGCTTCGCACGCAATGACATTTTTGGGGCTGCTCTTTATGCGCCCGCTCTTTGTTCGCCCGTTGTATCCCTCCGTGCGCCCTGGTTTTTGGACGGACACCGGGACTTGCGCTTCGGGCAGACTTGACATTGATTATTATTTAGTATATGTTTAGTGCGCAGTAAACAGCATGATATAATAATAAACACTGCGGAGAAAAGGACGGGCAATGTTAAATGTTGAGGAGCTAAAGCAAAGGCTCTGCGAGGCGGGCTTTAAAATTGACGCCATTGAGGTACAGCCACGACTACCCAGTGGGAGAAGACCCGACTTCCTAATCCAAGCCAACATAGATGGAAGGGACATTAACCTGGTTATTGAATTAAAAGAGCGGCCTCATCTGGCAGAATTACGTTTGGCGGCTGACCACATAAGGCGCTATGTGGGGCCTAACCAGGCGCCTATGGTCGCTTCGCATTTCCTGGGGCCAAACCGGCGGGCATTACTGAGGGAAATGGGAATCAGCTATATTGACATGGCCGGTAATATCTACTTGAGAGCACCGGGCATTTTCGTTGAACGTGAAGGAAAACCAAATCTTTTGAGCTACCAACGGGAAGGATTAAATCCATATTCAGATAAAGCATCCATAATATTGCGCATATTGATGGACGAACCCGGCCGTTCATGGAAGATACGGGAGATCGCCAAAGCCGGCGGGATCACCCCCGGATGGGCTTCCCGTGCGGTTGATAGTATGGTTAATAGAGGACTGGTTGCATACAACCGGCAGAGCGGAATATCCCTGCTCAGCGGCGAAGACGTATTAAAAGAATGGGCTGATTTTTATGACTGGCATAAAAATAGGTTTTATTACTATTATTGCCACGCTTATGATTCTCAGGAACTGCTGGACAAAATCAGCAAGTTAGATAATAACAGCCGTAAGTTCACACTGGGATTCCAGGCGGGGGCTTACCTGGTTTCACCATATTCTACATTTAACCGGGCCCATCTCCTGATTGATGGAGGTTCTTTCGATATTGTCCAGCGCGAAATTGAACTCAAAATGGAATTGGAGCAAAGGAAGGACGGGGCTAATTTGATATTGGTACGGCCCTACTACAAACACTCGGCTTCATTCCGTGCACGCAAAATCGATAAATGGTGGGTAGCATCGGATATCCAATTATACCTGGACTTAAATAGATATCCGTTGCGTGGACATGAGCAGGCAGAACACTTGTTGCAAAATGTAATAAGGCCAAAATTCAATAAAATGATAAAGGGGAAACATGGAAGTCAGCGAACCTGAGCTTCTCTCACTGCTTAGAACACTGGATACGTTGAAGCCCTACCTTCAGGAGATCGTGATAGTGGGAGGATGGGTTCCCTTCCTATATCGAAAGTATGGTGAGATTCCAGCACGTCATCCCTCAGTGCGTACCACAGACATAGACATCGCCGTCCCACACCAAGTCCCGGATAATGGCCGCCCGACTATGGATAATCTATTGTCAGAGGCAGGCTATACAGTGGAAATTTTCGGATCGTATGGTGGCATGGTGAAATACAAACTGGCAACACCGCCCACGGAAATAGAGTTCATAACACCAGAGACCGGAAGACCGGGCGAACCCTCAATCGTAGTGCAAAATGGACTGAGAGCCCGGGCACTTCGATACGTAGAAATTCTTTTGGAGAATACCAGGCAAATTGCGTTAAATGAGCATATTAAAGACCTGCATATCTCCGCCGGTGTAAAACTCCCGTCTCCCGCTGCGTATATTTATCAGAAAGCTCTGACTTTGCCACTGAGAAGCTCAAAAGCAGCGAAAGACCTTTATTATATCTTTGATCTATTAGATTCGACCGCAGAAATGCAGAGTCAAATTCCGGCAGAAATTAAGTCATTACAGGCACAATATGCACCAGGTTGGTTTCGTAGAGCCATCCGGAACCTGGAGAGATATTTCCCGGAAACAGGTGGTGCGGGCACTGGTTTGGTGGCAACCCAGTACACTGGCCCCATGAATATTGAGACTTTCCGGAATTATACACAACATATCTTTCGAGATATGATCGGACGGCTGCAATAGACCGTCACCCTATTTCTGCCTCGTACCAGGTCTTTGTGCGCCCGCTCTTGCGCCCGATCGGCAGACAGATTGCCGCGGCCACTGCGGCGGCCTCGCAATGACATTTTTGGTGCTGCTCTTTATGCGCCCGCTCTTGCGCCCGATCGGCAGACAGATTGCCGC
>CAIYTC010000227.1 GCA_903929005.1 uncultured Dehalococcoidia bacterium
TCGCTGAAGAGAACAGCGCTGCCACCGAGCAGGTATCCGCCGCAGCCGAACAGATCAGCGCCCAGGTACAACAGGTTGTAGCCTCAGGCGAGACCATGAAAGACATGTCAGCTGATTTTGAACAATTAGTAGCCAAATACAAGATGTCCAACGGGCACAACGGGGACGCCAAAGCAGCTTTGCACGCGACTACCGTCGTGGCCAGGGGGCCGGCAGCCAAACCGGCCCATATCGCTCCGCCGACCTCCAAGCTCAGGAAAAAGTAACCACGGTGATATCAGCCTGCGGGGGACGCCTGTCTCCCGCAGGCTGAAACTCAACCACTAAGAAAATCAGTTGATAGGAGAAAGAAAATGGCAAAAGACAATAAATCAATGTCTGAAACACAGCTCGTAGTATTTGACCTGGCCTCGGAGAATTACGGTGTTGATATCTCCTCCGTCCGCGAGATAATGCGCATGCAGAACATTACCCGGGTGCCGGGTGCGCTCAGCTACGTGGAAGGGGTGATCAACCTGCGGGGCAAGGTGCTCCCGGTACTGGACCTGCGCAAAAGGCTCAGCCTGACGGTTGCCGCCCAGACCAAGGACAGCCGTGTTGTGGTTGTCGATATCGCGGCCGGTGAGGTCGGGGTCATCGTCGACGCGGTGTCCGAGGTGCTGCGCATCCCCGATTCCTCCGTTGAGCCGCCGTCATCCATGATCACGCAGGCCAACTCCGATTACCTCATGGGCATAGCAAAATTAACCGACAGGCTCATCATACTCCTGGATCTCAACAAGCTGCTATCCACAGGTATGGACGGGGCCAGCCTGGCCGCGCTCATCAAGGATGACAGCATCCTGGCAGAAAAAGAACCTGAACTGGCAGCAGCAGCAGCCAGCTAACCAACGCAGCCAAGGGGGGAAGCCCGGCCGGATTAATAGCCTGCGGGCTTCCCCTTACTTGAATTGAATTTAGGGCGGCAGCAGTCTCAGTAGATGTGTAAGGCCGCAGGTTAATACGCTGAGGAAAAAATAAGGGGCAAATGAGCTTTAATACTGAAATCGGACCTGAAGAGACCAAGGTTTTCCTTGAAGAAGCAGAGGAGCTGTTACAACTGCTTGATGAGAACATCATCAAGCTGGAAAATGATAAGGAAAACCCCAGGACCATCCAGGAGATTTTCCGGGCGGCGCACACTCTCAAAGGGTCTTCAGCCATGCTGGGCCACCAGCGTATGACAGAGGTCGCCCACGCTATGGAAACGCTGCTGGACAAGCTGCGCAACAAGAAACTTGAGCTTAATTCGCTCATTGTAGATGCCTTGCTTTGCGGTATAGACGCGATTAAATCGCTGACACAGGAAGTAGTAACGCTGTGTGATGGCCAGACCGATGTGCAGGCAATCGTAAACCAATTGGCCATAGCATCAGAGAAAACGGCACAGGGAGAAAGCCCAAGCGGGGATAATCATAATGCCGGGCAGGTGTCAATCGCAGATCAAGGTATGGCCCTGGACGAGGAGGCGCAGCACAAGCTCAGCGATGCCGTAGCAGCGGGACTGACGGCCTATCGGATCAGGGTGAGCATCCTGCCGGGTAGCGAGTGGAAGGCCGTCAGGAGCATGCAGGCGCTGGGCGCGCTGGGAAACAAAGGTACCGTGGTGGCCTCTCAGCCGAGCATGGCGGAAATCGAACAGGAGAAGGCCGGGGAGGAACTGAGGGTCATATTCTGCACGGACAGGCCCGCCGAGGAGATCCGGTCGGCCCTGAAATCAATCAGCGATATTACAGAGGTGCAGGTCACGGTTTTCACGGCCCGGGCAGGGCAAGCCGGGCGGGAAACCGCCGGGGAAAATAATGGCAATGGGCAAGCTCAAACCTCGTCAGGCGGTCAAGGCCTCGACCCGCGGGGCGCGGCTGACCAGCCTAAACTCGAGGGACTGCAGAGCATACGCGTGGATGTAAAGGTGCTGGACGGGCTGATGAACATGGTGGAAGAGCTGGTCATCGACCGTTCAAGGATCGGGCTGGTGGGGAAGATGCTGGAAGGCCGCTACCCGGATGACGACCTGGTAAGCGACCTGATAGGCACTTCCAACCACATAATAAAGGTAGTCAATGAGCTGCACCAGGATATTATGAAAGTGAGGATGGTGCCTATCAACCTGGTCTTTAACAAGCTCCCGCGCCTGGTGCGCGACCTGGCCCAGAAACAGGATAAATCACTCGATCTAATTTTGCTGGGCGGAGAAACCGAGCTCGACCGCACCATCATAGAGCAGATCTCCGATCCCCTCATACACCTGCTGCGCAATGCCGTAGACCACGGCATCGAGAGCCCGGCGGCGCGTAAAGCCGCCCATAAGCCCCAAAAGGCCAAGATTACCCTGACGGCCTTCCAGGAAGAAGGACATGTTTTCATTACCCTGGAAGACGACGGCGCCGGCATAGACCCCCAAAAAATAAAGCGGGCGGCAGTCAAGAAAGGCATGATCACGCAGGAGGCAGCGGACAAGCTGACGGAAAATGAGGCTATTAACCTGATCTTCGCCGCGGGCATGTCAACAGCCAGCCAGGTCACCGAGGTTTCCGGGCGCGGAGTGGGCATGGATATCGTCAGGACCAATATCGAACGCCTCAACGGCAGCGTCAGCATAAATACGGAACTGGGCAGGGGAACAACTTTTACCATCAAGCTGCCGCTGACTTTAGCGGTCTTCCAGGGCCTGATGGTTTCCATCAAGAGCGAGACCTATATCATCCCGCTGGCATCGGTGCTTGAGACCCTGGGCATCGAAGCCGAATCTATCTCAAGCGTGCTCTGCGAGGAGGTTATGAACCTCAGGGATGAGATAATACCGCTGTTAAGGCTGGATGCGGTGCTGGGACTGTCAGATCATTCCGGCCATCAGGGCAAATGCTATGTAATCGTGGTCAAAGGTGATAATAAACGTGTCGGCATTGTCGTTGACGGCCTGATGGACCAGCAGGAATTTGTCATCAAACCTGTCGCACGGCATATCGGCGACATAAAAGGCATCGCCGGGGCTACCATCCTGGGCGACGGCCAGGTGGCCCTGATATTAGATATACCGGTGCTTATCAAGATAGCGGAAAAATCCGGGAAAACAGAAAAAAAGGTAGCTGTCGGCGCCGCGCGCTAAATATATTGATTTTGGAGGGGAAATATGGCACAGGTTAACGCAATCGCAGGGATAGAAACTGACGCCTGGGACGGCCTTATCAAGAAGGGCATGGCCAATGCGCTCAAAGGGCTGTCAGGCATGATCGGGGAGGAGATGACGGTGAAGTCCATAGCTATTGAGCACATCCCCGCCAGGGATATGCCGGATATGCTGGGAGGGCCGGAAAACGTGGTCATCGGGGTCTATATACTTTTCGATGGCGCCAGCCACGGCCATATTTTACTGGCGCATCAACCCGAGGTCGCCTATGCGCTGCTGGATGTCCTGCTGGGCCCCACTCCGCGCAGCCACCGGCCATTGACGGATATGGAGCGTTCGGCCATCGGCGAGATGGGAAATATAACCGGCGCATTTTTTCTCAATGCCATTGCCGATGAACTCGGTGTGCGTTTGAACCCGTCCCCACCAACTATTTTAATGGACATGGCCGGGGCCATATTGGATATCGCGCTGGCGGAAATATTAGAAGAGGGTGACAGGGTATTTGTTGCCAATATGGAATACAGTATCAAAGGCACGCCGGCAGCCGGTAATTTTATCATCTTGCCCAACCCCAGCCTGCTGAAGCTAATGCCTGCGCTGGATAGAGTGGCCGCATGATCATATCACAGCAGGCTAAACCTGACAGCCAGGCCGCTGCCGGTACAGCCGAAACCAAGGTCGTGGTCGGCCTAGAGGAGATCTACGTTTCGTGTGACCCCAATGTGGTGCTGTCCTGCCTGGGCCTGGGCTCCTGCGTAGCGGTCAGCGCCTATGACGCGGTGGCCAGGGTGGGCGGAATGGCGCACGTAGTATTGCCGGATGACGGCGGCAAGGACCGGGAGGGGTCGCCCGGCAAGTATGCCAATACGGGCATACCCCGGCTGATCGAGGGCATGAAGGAAGCAGGCGCCCTCAAATCCCGCATTGCCATCAAGATCGCCGGCGGGGCCAGGATATTCGGCAATGTGAAAGAAGGCAGCCTGCTCGACATCGGGTTCAGGAACTTAGCCGCGGTAAAACAGGCCATCAGCGATAACGGGCTTTACCTCAAGAACGAAAATACCGGCGGCTCACACGGGCGCTCTTTATTGCTGTACGTGTCTTCGGGCCTGACCATGGTCACCTCAGCCGTGAAAGGGAAGATCGAAATATAGGAGTTGAACTGCCGCGTAATAGCCATTAGGCTCAATAAAGATAAACCGTTGCACCTTGAGAGGAAAAACTATTAAGAGGACAATTTAACATTGTGGTAAGGCAGCTGATTAAATGAGCGACGCAATAAAGAAGGTTAAGGTTCTGGTAGTCGATGATTCGGCCTTTGCCAGGCTGACCATATCCAAGTACCTGGCCACCGACCCGGCTATCGAAGTAGTCGGCATGGCACGGGATGGGCTGGACGCGCTGGACAAGGTCAAGCTGCTGGACCCGGATGTGGTGACCATGGACGTGGAGATGCCCAAATTGGACGGCATAGGCACACTGGAAAGGATCATGGCAGAGCACCCCAGGCCGGTAATCATGCTCAGCAGTATCACCGCCGAGGGCGCTGAAGTCACCATCAGGGCGCTGGAACTGGGCGCCATCGATTTTTTTCTCAAGCCGTCCTTGATCAACCCCACGGGCAGGGATGCGGTCAACAACGAACTGATTGACAAGATAAAAGGCGCCGCCACCATCGACGTTTCCAAGTTGGTCTGGCAGGTTAAAAAGCTGCTGGCCGGAACCAGCAGGCCGGTGGCCGCCAGGCCATCCCCGGGACAATTCGGCGAAAAACCGCGCCGGGTAGTGATCATCGGCAGTTCCACCGGCGGGCCAAGGGCACTTTATGAGGTGGTCCCCGGGATACCGGCGGATATCCCGGCAACGGTGGTCATAGTGCAGCACATGCCGGCTAAATTTACTAAATCCATGGCGGACAGGCTGAATGAAATAAGCCGCATACCGGTCAAGGAGGCGGAAGCCGGTGATCGCCTCTTAACCGGGCATGCGCTGGTTGCCCCGGGCGGATTCCATATGGTCATAACGCCGGGAGGCGGGATCGAGTTGACGCTGGATAAAGCGGTCTGCGGCCTGCGCCCGGCCATTGATGTAACCATGCAATCATTAGTCAGGCATTATGGGGCCAGTTGCCTGGGAGTGATACTCACCGGCATGGGCAGCGACGGCACCAACGGCTGCGCCATGATCAAAGCGGCGGGAGGCAACGTCATCTCGGAAGACCAGTCAACCTGCGTCATCTACGGCATGCCCAGGAGCGTGGCCGAAGCCGGCCTTCCCGACTATGTGCTGCCCCTGCACCACATAGCTAACGAAATAGTGAACTACTGCCATAAATCGGCAAAAAAAGATGCGAGGGTTTCAGTATGAATGACCAGGAATTTAATTATTTGAAAAGGCATATCCTCAGCTCCACCGGCATCGATATCGACAGCTATAAATCGGTGCAGATGAGGCGGCGCCTGACTACTTTAGTCGAGAATACATCAGGCGCTAATGTGCTGGGCTACTGCAAGGAGCTCGACAAGGAATCAGATGTCCTGGCCAAGCTGCGCAACTTCCTGACCATCAATGTCACCGAGTTCTTCCGCGATGAGGGCGTTTTCGTGGAGCTGAAAAAACGCATCCTGACCAATATCATCAGCAATACGCGCCGCTTGAAGATCTGGAGCGCCGGCTGCTCCAACGGCGCCGAGGCTTACACTATCTCGATGATCCTGGCGGACTACCCCGAGATAGTTTCCTACAGTATCCTGGGCACGGATATCGATGAACTGAGCCTGGGGATTGCCCGCGCGGGCGGCCCCTACACGGTAGACCTGCTGAAAAATGTCCCCGCCTCCTGCATGAATAAGCATTTTATCTGCAAGGACGGCAAATATTGGGTGAAGGCTGAACTTAAAGCCCATACAACCTTTAAGCCGCATAACCTGCTGTCGGACTTTTTCGTGAAGGATTTCGATATGATTTTGTGCCGTAATGTGACTATCTATTTTACCGATGAGGCCAAGGAGAAGCTTAACCGCGGTTTCAACGACTCTCTCAAGGCCAACGGCATACTCTTTATCGGCTCTACCGAATTCATGTCGCGTCCCGAGGCCGTCGGTTTCAAGAAACTCTCCCCCTGTTTTTACCAGAAAATACCCGTCTACGCCGGCGCGCGCGCTTAGATAGAAAAAGCAATTTGCATGGAGGAAAAAAAATGATACAAGACGTGGCCAAAACAGATATTGACCTGGGCGCCTGGGAAGAATTGATGAAAAAGGGCATAACCAATGCCATATCAGGCCTTTCCCAGATGGTACAGAAGAAAATCACCGTGGATTCGGTCTTGATATCGCGCATCCCTGCCAAGGAGGTCATCGACCTGGTGGGCGGGCCGGAAACGCTGATAGTGGGCATATATCTGAATTTCAGCGGGGCGGCTAACGGCCACCTTATGCTGGCCCACCGGCCGGAGGTAGCCTATGCTCTGCTAGGGATGATACTGGGAGAGGAGCCGGTCAAGCGCAATGACATATCTGATTATGAACTGTCCGCCCTCAGCGAAATGGGCAATATCACCGGCTCCTTCTTCCTCAACGCCATAGCCGATACGCTGGGTATTACGCTCTACCCCTCGCCGCCGTCTGTCATTATCGATATGGCCGGCGCCATCATGGGCATTGCCCTGGCTGAGATATTGCAGGAATCCGACGAGGTGATGGTAGTGGACACAGTGTTTACCACCGATGATCAAAGCGCGGGCGGCAGGTTTATGATCATGCCCAATGAAAGCTTCGTGCAGCTTTCACAGCATTATGCCCGCTGAGGCGCCGGCTATGACAGCAAGTATTGATGTAAATATAAGCGTTGGCTTGGGCGAGCTCCATGTGACCAAGGATCCCGATGCGGTCCTGATCTGCTACGGACTGGGTTCATGTGTCGCTGTCAGCGCTTTTGACCCGGTGGCCAGGGTGGGCGCCATGGCGCATATAGTCTTGCCCGCCAGCAATAATGGCGCCAATGCTATCTTGCCGGTGAAATTTGCCGACCGGGGCATACCTTTGACCGTTGAAAAAATGGAACAGGCCGGCGCACAGCGCTCCAGGATCGTGATTAAAATAGCCGGGGGGGCCAAGATGCTGCGCGGGGTGACGGCGGGCAGCGTCCTTGATATAGGTGAAAGAAATATTGAAGCGGTAAATGTAGCTATGCATAAGGCCGGTTTGAAAATCCATGCGCAGGATATCAGGGGTGACTGGGGGCGCTGCCTGTGGCTGTATATGGCTTCCGGCTTGACACGTGTTAAAACCGCCGAACAGAGGATCATAGATTTGTAAATAACGCTTTAGACCCATTCGGCTCACAATAAATGGCCTGCGATACCTTGCCGATGCCGAGCAGCATAATGCAGAATTAATAAAAACTTACGAATACTAACCTTGAGGCAAAAAATAGGAGGTGACCCTTGTCCAAAATATTGGTAGTTGATGACGCGGCCTTCATGCGCATGCGGTGTACCAAGATGCTTTCCGACAGCGGATTTGAAGTCGCTGAGGCGGCTGATGGCAATGAGGCGCTGGCCAAGTACCGGGAATTGAAACCGGATGGGGTGCTGCTGGATATCACCATGCCCGAGCTGGACGGGCTGGCCACACTTAAAGAGCTGATCAAAATGGACCCCGGGGCCAGGGTGGCCATGGTAACCGCCATGGGGCAGCAGTCGATGGTTATAGAGGCGTTAAAAACCGGCGCCAGGGATTTCATCGTTAAACCCTTTGACGCGGACCGGGTACTGGCAGCCGTAAAAAAGATCATGGAATAGTGAAACCTG
This sequence comes from uncultured Dehalococcoidia bacterium, assembly GCA_903929005.1. Taxonomy (GTDB): domain Bacteria; phylum Chloroflexota; class Dehalococcoidia; order GIF9; family UBA5629; genus CAIMUM01. The sequence goes on from CAIYTC010000227.1 coordinate 7,986, forward strand.
CCGTAGTTCTATGTGCAGCATTCATGAATAATTTACACAGGCAGTTATCAATATGACAGATGAAGAATACCAGTTACTGAAAACGAAAGTCCTGAAATTGACCGGCATCGACCTTGACAGCTATAAAAGCCTGCAGATGCGCAGGCGCCTGGCCTTTTTTATCGAGAAAACAAACGGGCTGGACGTGCCGGACTACTGCCGCAAAATTGAAGCTGATAGAAATTGCCTGGGGAAACTGCGTGACTTTATCACTATCAATGTTACCGAGTTCTTCCGTGATGACTGGGCTTTTACCGAGCTGGAAAATAATATTTTGCCCGCCCTAATCAGGATTAAAAAAACGCTCAGGGTCTGGAGCGCCGGGTGCTCCAACGGCGGCGAACCGTACTCCCTGGCCATCCTGCTGAGAAAAATCAGCGGCAGCGCGCAGCACAGGATACTTGCCACGGACGTTGATGAGCTGTCCTTAGCCAAAGCCGGCGCCGGGGGCCCTTACAGCCTTGATTCTGTCAAATCTGTCCCGGAACAGCATGTCAAGCAGTATTTTACTTCTGCGGATGACGCACTGTGGGTCAAGCCGGAGATCAGGAACATGGTGCGCTTCCAGCGGCATAACATGCTTTCAGAGCCTTTCGAGCAGGGCTTCGACCTGGTCTGCTGCCGCAACGTAACGATCTATTTCACCGATGAGGCTAAAAATAAGCTCAACCAGCAAATTCACAGCTCCCTGAATAATAGCGGGGTTTTGTTTACAGGTTCTACCGAATTCATACATAACGCAACGGCAATCGGGTTTAATAAACTTAGTAACTGCTTTTACCAGAAAGTGGCCGTGCCGGTTTCACTTAACCGGCTGCTGAAAGAGCCGTTATTGCAGACCGCAAGGAGATAGCAACATGAGAAGGATTTCATCCAAATACGCCAAAGCCCAAATGATGTTGGGAAGGCCGCTGTATGACAGCTTTGGCAGGCTCTTAATGAAAGAGGGCACCAAGCTGAGCGCCCTGCAGGTGGCCGGGTTAGATGAGCTGGGCGTGGGGGAATTATTCATACTGGATAAAAGGGTTGACGATATACCGGCCTGGCCGCTGATTACACCTGAACTCGAAGGGGCTACATCGGGGTTGCTGAAGCAGTTAATCATCAAAGTGCAGGCTATTATCGGCAAAGGGAAAGCGCAGACTCTGGACCTGCTGCCTTTAAAACAAAAGGTTTTTGAGATGGTGCAGCAATTATTCCCGGTAGCCATGGGGGAGCCGGTGCTGGGCGGCTGTTTCTCCTTAAGAGATTATGATTACGTGCATCCCGTCAAAGTAGCCACCATATCCCTGCTGATCGGCAAAGCCACCGGCATGGGGCAAACTGCGCTGAACAACCTGGGTTTAGCAGCCCTGCTGCAAAACATCGGCTATACGGCACTGCCGCAGGGCATGATGGATAAACCTGGTGCGCCGACCCCGGGGGAATTGCAGGTAATTCAAAAACACCCGGCCCTGGGCAGCGAGATACTCAAACGCTATGCCAGCGTGGAACCGGAGGTGTCTTTGATCGTTCAGCAGCATCACGAACGCTGGAACGGGAGCGGTTATCCTGAGCATGTGCACAGCAGGAATATTTGCCACGGGGCCCGCATAATAGCCATGACCGACAGCGCCGTGGCACTGGTTTCCAAAAGGCCTCAAAGGGGCGGCATCCTGCCGCAGGAAGCCACCGACTTTATAGGTGCTTTTACCGGGGATTTAGCCGATGCCGAGTTCCTCAGGCCGCACCAGTCGATGGAGTTTATCGTGGCCTACAGCGGTGAACTGTTCGACCCTGAACTGGTAAAAATCCTGACCCGCACCTTGCCCACCTACCCTACCGGGCTGATGGTTAAACTCAATACCGGCGATGTGGGCATAGTTACCAACGCCAACACGGGTTATTTTGCCAGGCCGAAAGTGCGCATTTGCTATGATAAGAATCTGCAGGACATAGATAAGCCTTACGACCTTAACCTGGCGGATGCCCAAAATCAAAGGATGCTGATAACCAAGGTGATGGAGTATTAACCAATTATGCCACTGATATCAAATTGCCGGTGCGCATTAAAGGCTGTTAACAGCGGGGCGGGACAGGCGGCCGCTGACCGGCCGTATGCCCGCTTATTAAGAGGTGTATCAAATGCAACGAATTTCTGCTGTATATGCTAAACCAGGTATGGTGATCGAGTGCCCGGTTTATGATTACTGGGGGGATATCGTATTAGAAAAGGATATCACTTTAGGCACCAAAGATGTCGTCACGGTAGGCGACACCGGTATCGGGGAGCTCTTCATATTAAATGAGTTTGCCGAAGACATTCACCTCAGGCCCAGCATAAGGCCGGAAACCAGCGGCTCTTTATCCAAAGGGTTGCGCAGGATCATGATCGAGGCCAGGGCCACCATGACCAATAAGTCGGCCGGCATGATCGACACCGGCCAGATTGATCACCTCGTAGAGGAGGCCATTACTGAGCTGGCCGGGGCGAATAATGATGATATTTCAGTCAGCGGTTGCTTCTCCCTGAAAGACTATAACTACGTTCACCCTGTCAAGGTGGCCATCATATCGCTCCTCATGGGCAGAAGCGTTGGGATGGATGAAGAAGAGCTAAAGAATATGGGCATGGCCGCGCTGCTGCAAAATACGGGCTACGTTTTAATTCCACAGGGTATCCTTGAAAGGCCGGGACCCCTGACGGAAAGCGAAATTCAAATCGTGCAAAAGCATCCCGTCTATAGCGCGGAGATACTGCAAAGGTATACACAGATTAATCCGCAAATAATCGATATTGTATCCCAGCATCATGAAAGATGGAACGGGGGCGGTTACCCGTCTCAATTAAAACAGAATGCCATATGCAAAGCAGCCCAAATCCTGGGCATAACCGACACCTGCATAGCGCTGGCTTCCAAAAGGCCGCACCGGGAAGAATTTTTGCCGGTCTTTGCCATAGAGCACAGCATAGTGTCGCCACGGGATGCAATTGAATTTATCCTGGCCTACAGCGGGGAGTTGTTTAACCCCGACCTGGTGCGGATATTTGCCTCATTCGTACCGGTTTTTCCCGCCGGTGTCAGGGTTAAACTAAATAACGGGAAGGAAGGCATCGTCTGCAACACCAATACGGGGACGCGCAGGCGTCCCCAGGTAAGGGTACTTAACGGCACTGGAAAAACTGCCGCCGCGGCAGGCGTCGAAGAGGAACCCAGTTTAGAGGAAGCCGGTTGCCAGCCGGTTGAACACGCCGACTACACCAATATCGACCTGGCCAGGAAAAGCCATCGCCGTTTATTTATCGTAGAGACTATTGACTATTGAAGAAAGCGCTTAGCCTATTTTGATTAAGGTGCGATAGATCATAATGAGTGATTCTAACGAGATGATGACCCAGGAATCCATCGACGCGTTAATAGGTAAAAACGTTTCTAAAAAAGCGCCCGCCCACGGCAGCATAGCGCCGGCCGCCGCGGCCAGGACGCAAACAGTGCAGTCGCCGGCCGTTACAGATGAACCGGTCATAAAAATGGCGGCCCAGGCGCCGCCCAAGCAGTTCAAATCCGCCGCGCCGGCAGGGCCGCATGAGGAATGTATCGCGGCCGGAGAGATCCAGGCTATGGGCGCCCAGATATCCGAGCTGTTATACCGGCTGTCCAAATTGGAGGTTGCTGTATCCAAACAGGACGGTAATGGCGCCAGGCCCAACGACCTGCCTTTGGCTCAAATGAAAGCCGCCTTCGCACAGATAAAAAATATCGGCAGCCAGGTTGAGGTAATATCTGAGGGCTTGAGAGGGACCGCAGGCTATAATGTCAACAAAACCTTCAAGTGCGGCTCCTGCAACACGGTCGGCATAGTTGCCATGAAAGTAAAATGCAACCAATGCGGGCAGGAGAACTGGTGGGGCTGGTGGCCCAAAAAGAAGTAGCGCTGAGGTTGGCGGGTTTACTTTAACAGGTAATTTAAGTAGTATATTCCAGCAACGCTGACGGAGCTGTAAATGGTAAATGATAAGGTACTGGTTATCGATTTTGATTCCATAACCAAGCATATTATCAGGGATACCCTCAGCAAGGAAGGCTACAGCGTCCTCAATCCCCATATTGACTCATTACAAGACGCGCTTAGCTACCTGCAGAAAAAAGAAGTAGATATACTTATAATAAATTTAACGCTGCCCGAAATAGATAGCATAGATCTTATTAAACGGGCCCGCTTCGTCCGTCCGGGCATCGGGATAATCGTTTTAAGCCAGGGTGATAGCCGCGATATAATCATCAGTGCCTTCCAGGAAGGCGCTCACAGCATTTTGGAAAAACCCTTCAGCCCCGAAGATTTGGCCAGGATCGTGGATGAAGTTTTAGAAAAAGGCCGGCTATCCAAAGAGAATATCAGGCTGAGGACGCTGTTGCCGTTATACGAACTAACGGATTCGCTGGTATCGGAGCTGAGCGCTGAAAAGATCTTTGACCAGGTAGTGCGCCTTGTCTATATGGAAACCAAAGCCAATAAGGTCAGCCTGCTGTTATTGGACGATGGCGCCGCAAAACTGGTCGTAAAAGCCTGTGTCGGTATGCCTAAAGACCAGGTTGGCAATAGCATTGAAATATCGGATGATAGCATTGTGTGGTCAGTCATACAGACAGGCCGGCCAATTTTGCTGGATGGAGAATTGAAGAACAGCGCAGGAGCGGCTGACCCGGGTAGCGTAGCTACCTTATGTGTACCCCTCTCCATCAAGGGCAAGGCCATCGGGGCCATACATTGCAGTAAAATAAATGCCCGCAGCGGGTTTTCCGAGAGCGACCAGGAATTGCTTTCAATTATAGCCGGCCAGGCCACCATCGCCATTGAAAATGCCCGTCTTTTCAACAGTGTCAGGGGGCACCAGCTTAAGCTTGAAGCCTCTTTAATCAAGGTGTTGACCGCCCAGGAAGATGAACGCAGCCGGATCTCCGCCGAACTGCATGACGGTTTAGCCCAATGGCTGGTAAGCGCGTCCTACAGCATGCAAACGGGGGCGGAGCAGATGACCTCATCCAAGTTTGAAGAAGCGCGCGGTGAATTGGCCCGCGCTAACGATATCGTGTCGCAGAGTGTCAAAGAACTGCGCCGCGTAATCCTGGACCTGCATCCCATCGCCTTAGCCGAATTGGGACTGCTGGGCGCTTTAAAGCAGAGCATCGATTACTTCAACCGTGAGAACGGCGTCCGTTGTGATTTCAAGGTCATAGGCGGATCGCAGAGCCTGTCATTTATCAATGACGTAACGATTTACAGGGTAGCGTTGGAGGCCTTGAATAACGTTAGAAAACATGCCGGCGCGCATCATGTCACTGTTGTGCTGGAATATAACGATGATCATGTTGCCGTAAGCATAGAAGACGACGGCATAGGTTTTGATGTAAATGCTATAAAAGAAAATACAGGGGCGCACGGGAATTTGGGCCTGGTTACCATGAAAGAGCGCACCGAGATGATCGGTGGAAACTTCGAGGTAAATACCAGACCGGGTCAAGGCACCAGCATTTTAATGCGGTTGCCCGTGGCGGCTCAGTGACGGCTAAATTTAATAGTTGTCGCTCACTTTGCACTTTATTGAGGGAATTATTCTATGGAAGCGGTTAAAATACTTATTGTAGATGACCAGCAAATGGTTCGCGAAGGCCTGCACCGTATGCTGGAATTAGATGAGGGGATAGTAGTGGTGGGAGAGGCCAAATCAGGGGAAGAATGCCTGGCCGTCGTGGATTCATTGAATCCCGATATAATACTCATGGACGTGAGGATGCCGGGCATGGGCGGCATAGAATGCACGCGCCAGCTCAAGCAAAAAGGCATCGCGGCCAAAATAATCATACTTACCGTGTACGAGGATAAATACCTGGCGCAGGCGGCCGAGGTCGGCGCGGCCGGCTACCTGCTCAAAGATATCAACCGGCAGGATTTGCTTAAAGCAATTCAATTGACCGTTGACGGATTCTCAGCTTTCACGCCCTCGATCACACAGTCATTATTCGCGCAGTTGGCCAGCAAGGGGAATTTAAACAGCGAGCCGTTGCTGACAGCCAGGCAGCTCAGTATCCTGAGGTTAATGGCCTCAGGCATCACCAACCGGGAGATCGCCGCCAAGCTTTATTTGAGCGAAGCGACCATCAAAAGGGAGACCAACAGCGTATTCACCAAGCTCGACGTCAACGACCGCGCCCAGGCAGTATCGGAAGGCTACAAAAGAAACCTCCTGTAAACAGGCTGCCCAAAAACGTCGTTGCGAGGAGCCGCTCAAAAATGTCTTTGCGAGGAGCGCAGCGACGAAGCAATCCCAAGGCATTGCGCCACTAACGGGTCAGATTGCCGCGCCCTTCGGCTGCCACGCCTTCGGCTCGCAGCTTCGGCTCACCGCAATGACGAGGGAAAAGGGAGCCCGCCCCCAAAACTGTCATTGCGAGAAGCCCGCAGGCGACGAAGCA
>CAIYTC010000228.1 GCA_903929005.1 uncultured Dehalococcoidia bacterium
CGCGAAGGCATAGATTACCTGGCCGTTATTGTCCGTATAGCCAATAAAGATGCCTGACATACTGACCTCGCTCGCCAATTGCACGTCTGCTGCGCTAACGGACGGGTCAGCCTTGATCACGGTGGCGGCAGCTACAGTCGCCGTAGCCGAAATCACCTGCGGCTGAGAAAGGGATGCAGTAGCTGAAGATGAAGCTATTACCTGGGGCTGAACAAGTTTGTCCGGGGGAGCCGCGGTCGCCGGCGGTACGTTGAGGGTTGTGATGATTCGACCGTAAATGGCTGCTTTAGCTACGAGTTGTCCCGTGTACCGCTCGGTCACCGAAATAGTGGCCGGTTTATTGACTTCCACTGAGCCCGGCGCCTTGATATTAAGTCCTGTCCTGGCGGCCAGCGTAACAGTAAGACGGGCGAAGCCCGGGATGTAGCCGTCCTTGGTGGCTACCAGCATGAAGCGGCCGGTTTCGATGAATTTGCCACTAACCGTGCCGTCGCTGCCGGTTGTGCCGAATAATGTACCTTTGGCTTCGGCCAGCGCTTCATACTCCCCGAGAAGGGCCGTATAGTTGACCGCGTCAGACGTGATAACCAGGTCACTGGTCTTCAATGCATATACAGGGGCTTCTGCTATGGCCTCATGGCCACGCTTGCCAAAGACAGTGACGGTGGCTGGCTGACCCACTTCCACCGTGTTGGGCGCCTTGATCACCAGGGAAGCCAGCGACGAGAGCTGCGGTTTGGTATCGCCGCTGGAATCCGCCAGTGCGGGTGCGGCCGCCAGCATTGTGATTGCCAGCGCCAGTACCAGTGTAAGAAAACCTGAAAAGATACCTTTCAATTAATAACCTCCTGAAAAAGATAATTTTGCCCTTATGGCCGGGAATACCTTACTTAACTTATGTGCGCATTTATTTCTCCGTTAATGAGCCCCGTGCCATATATAACGATGAACAGCGGAAATGGTTTAGGCAGGGGACGGCGGCAGTTTGCTTGACAGGGCAACCAGCCCCTGCCATAGTATATAAATGCCAAGGCAGTGGAATATAGGATAAGGCAGGCAGATAATAAATGACGTCAGAAAATGAGGGTTCGGAGCTACACAAACAATTTGAGGTACTGGTATGCACCGGTGAATTATCCTTCGCTGGCACATTGAAGTGCGAATTCAGCCAGCGGTTAATCGACGCGCTGAATGAGGGCGTGCAGACTGATACCTCGTCGAAGGCGGTGGACTTCCTGCCGCTTATGAACGTCAGTGTGACGGGCATCAAGGGCGGTGAGAAAAAATACCCGCGCATGTATATAGCTAAAAGTAACATTATTTTCGTGGCGCATACCTCCGGTAAGAACCTGGAAAAACCGCTCAGTACCTACCCGTTCAAGGAAAAGCTGCCTGTTATTGTAATGGCCCAGATGGCCGTGATTTCCAATCTAAACTACAGGCTGAAAGGCCGGATTTACGTTGATACCTGGGGGCAGGTCATAGATACGATTGAATCTGAAGCCCGCTTCATACCCCTGACGCAGGTTGAAATTGAGCCTGCGCTGCCGGGCGGGATTTCCAGGTTCGATTTCGTCGCCCTCAATAAGCAGCGCATAGTCAGCATCTGTGAAAATGCCGGGCCCTCACCGTGACCGATAGATTTTCCTATTTATTCAAAGCGCGTTCTGTAGCCTTGATAGGCGCTTCCAGGGACGCCAACAAGTGGGGCTTCGTGGTATTGAAGCACCTGCTGAATGGCGGGTATCAGGGGAAGGTCTACCCGGTCAACCCCGGTGAAGATCAGATACTGGGCCTAAAGGTTTACACAAGCATTGCAGCCCTTCCTGAAACGCCGGACCTGGCGGTTATCATTGTGCCGCCGGCGGCGGCAGCCGGCGTGGTCAGGGAATGTGTCGGCAAAGGTATCAAAGCCGGGGTTATCATCACGGCCGGCTTTGCCGAGCTTGGCGGGCAGGGGGCGCAGCTCCAGAGGGAGATAGCGGAGGCAGCCCGCGGCGGTGGGATGATCTTTGTAGGGCCAAATTGCAATGGCATCATGAGCCCATGGGAGAAGCTCTATATCCAGTTTCCGGCTTTCCACGTGCCGCCCGGCCCGGTAGCCGTCCTTGCGCAGAGCGGGAACGTCATGGACTCGCTGGCCCGCCAGGTCATGCTGCATGCCCCGGGCTGCAGCGTTTGCATCGCCAGCGGCAACGAGGCCAGCCTGCACAGCGAGGACTACCTGGAGTTTATGGCCGACGATCCTCACACGAAAGTGATACTGTGTTATATCGAAGGTTTTAAAGACGGGCGGCGCTTTTTCGAGGTGGCCGGCCAGGTGAGCAGGAAGAAGCCCATTATCATGGTCAAGGTGGGGAAAACGCAGGCCGGGGCCAGGGCTGCCGCATCGCATACGGCGGCCATCGCCGGCACGGATAACATTTTCGATGCGATGTGCAAACAGTCCGGCGTTATCCGGGCCAGGAGCCTGGATGAAATGCTGAATATCGGCCTGGCCTTCCTGCGGCAGCCGCTGCCCGAAGGCCGCGGGGTGGGCATAGTTACGGCTGGTGGCGGCTGGGGAGTGCTGGCTGCAGATGCCTGCGCCGGGCTGGGCTTCGACGTGGTCAAATTACCGCAGGAAACAATCGGGGAATTGGATAAATTACTGCCCTCCTGGTGGAACCGCGGCAACCCGGTGGACCTGGTGGCAGGCAGCACGCCCGACAATATTTTCAAGGCGCTGGAACTGGTGCTGGGTTGTCCTGCAGTGAACGCGCTGGTGATGCTCAGCATCATGCCGGCCCTGCGTATCAAGGGATTCAGCGCCCCGCTTGAGCCTGAAGCCCGGGAAAAATGGGGCCAGGAAGGGGTGAATGCCGTGGTGGAAGCTATGGAGCATTTCAGTCAACTGGCCTTGAAGTACCGGAAACCTGTTATCGTGGCCACCGAGCACATATTTGCCAGCGCCATCGAGGAGACTATGATCACCCATGCCCTGGGCCAGCGGGAATTAGCCTGCTACCACATGCCTCACCAGGCCGCCGAGGCGCTGGCCGCCCTGGCGGCATATGGCGAATTCCTCAGGCGATTCTCTGTGTGATCAATTTACCCCGGCAGCCCGGTGCGCCAGGCATAGACCTGCCCCGGCCACGGGTGAGAGTAGATATTGCTTCAGACACCGCGGGCCTGTTCCTCAAAGGAAAAGCCCTTTTCCCGGAAAAGCCTCAGGCAGATGCCTGCAACTTCAGGATCGTATAACGTCCCGCGATGGCTTGAGATCTCATCGAGGGCGGCCTCGGTACCGAGGCTGGGACGGTAGGGTCGGTGGGAGGCCATGGCTTCGACAACATCGGCCACCATGAGTATCTTGGCCTCAAGGCTGATTTCATCCCCTTTAAGACCGCGCGGGTAGCCGGAACCATCCATCCTCTCATGATGCTGGAGTGCAATATCGGCAACCGGCCAGGGGAAATCGATAGATTTGAGTATATCGTAGCTGCCCTGAGCATGCGACTGGATAACCTGGCGCTCGATGCTGCTGAGCCGGCCCGGTTTGCTGAGGATCTCCATGGGCACGTAAACCTTGCCGATATCGTGGATTTTAGCGGCGATCTTAATGCCATCCTGTTGATCTTCAGAAAGTCCCATCTCCCCGGCGATAGCTCCGGCCAGGGCTGAAACACGCTTCTGGTGGCCGAAAGTATACGGGTCCCTCGTCTCAATGATCCTGGACATGGCGGTGATCACGTCATGCAGGGTCCTGTGCAGTTGTTCCGGGCTTTGCCCGGCTTTGCCCTCACCCGGTACGCCGATTGGTTCAACTTTTTCCGGTTCCGGCCACGGTTTTTCTTCTGCTGTGGCCTTTTTATATCCCGCCAGGTCGAGAAGTGTAACCGATTGCTGCCTGCTGCCGGGCCGGGGGCTGATATAGACGACGACGTCCTTGACGTTCCCATCCCGTCCGGTAAACTTAAATTCGTAGGTATCGGGCGCCGATTCGGGGTCGATGAGGCGCAGCAGGTAGTAGCGTTTCAGCCTTGACTGGTCCTCCTTAGCCACGAAATCGATCCAGCTTTTCTTCCCTTCGATTTCCTCCCCGGTGTAGCCGGACAGCGTCTCGAAGGCGGTGTTCACCGCCGCGATAGTGGTATCTTCGTTAATCAGAATGATAGCGGTTGAAGCGCTTTGCAGGATTGTTGCCGGCTGTGGCTGAACCTTCGTCTCCGCAGCCTCAGGGCGCTTTTCTTCCCCCGCGGCCTGGACGGGTTGGCCTGCAGGAGGCGCAGCTTCAGCCTGTTTCCCCTGCGCGGCGCCCGGCAGCGGTTGCCCTGCCGGCCTGGCGCTCAGGCTGAGAACGATGCTGGCAGGTGTGCCTTCAGCGTTATTTATGCAGGAAACGTTCATGCGGGTTGGCAGCGCGGCGCCGGTCTTTTTAACCAGGTTGCACTCAAGCCCGGCGGGCTTTCCCTGCTTGATGATCTCCATCACCTGAGGCTGAATTTCAGCGTTCTCTTCCGCTGTAACCAGGCTGCCGATATTTCTCCCCAGCAATTCCGTTTTCTCATAACCCAGCAGTTGCAGCAATTTTTGCGATACATGCGTCAGGCGGCAATCAAGGTCGGCTATGGCGACCGGGTCGAGCGACAGGTCCACGACCGAGCGGTAAAGCCGTTCCTCATACTTCAAGCCGTCCTCTATCCTCTTCTGCTCGGTGATGTCCTGGAAATGGACGATAAAATACGATGGCCCGGCCTCGGAATCCCCGATAAGCGATATGCTCATGGCCACCCAGAGCAGCCTGCCGTCCCGGGCCTGCAGCCGCCGCTGCACCGGCAAGGCGGGCTTTTCCAGCGAGAGGAAGAGCGCCATGATATCGCCGTAAGCTTCACGGTCCTCAAGTGGCAGGATGTCGTCAAAACGGCTTTCCAGGATTTCGCTCTCCTCGTAGCCAACCGTGTCGCAGAAAGATTTATTCACCTTGAGGAAGATGCCGTCCATGCCGATGATAGTGAGACCTGTGGAAAGGTCCTCAAAGGCCAGTTGGAAGCGCCTTTCAGCCTCGCGCCAGGCCTTCTCCACCGAGTGGTGGCTGCTGATATCCAGCCAGTGGCCCAGCGTAAGCCAGTTGCCACCGTATTTGAAGTAGGTAATCTTCTCGGAGATCCACTTTTTCTTGCCGTCGCGGGTGGTTATCTTAAATTCGTGGTTGGTGTTTTCGTCCTCTTCAAAGAGGGAGGCCACGTTCTGCTTGGGCATCTGGCGGTAGCGCGGGTTGATCAGCCGCTGGTAGTCCTTGCCGGAGAGCTCGTCCTGGCTGTAACCGGTGACATGACGAAACTCGATATTGGTATAGATAAACTTGCCGTCGCGGGTGATGTATATGCCCGCGGGCGAGTTCCTGAAAAGGGCGGTGCAAAGCTCTGCTGCCGCCTCAGGCAATATCCTCAGGGCATCTGTCCTGTCCGAGATAACATCCATAAAATCGTTCCGTATCACCTGCGCCCACCTCGTTAATGCGCAATATAAGTAATCAACGCCGGCGCCGGCCGGTTGTTACCCGGATATTTTACATTGATTGGTACAATCAGTAAAAGCCAATCGCGGCGGCACAGGTTTGGAAGTGATATAATGAAAATGCAAAAACAGCGGCACTGATGATGAAATTGCCGCGGGAGTAAGATATGAGATCAGTATGTTTGTGGGTGGCCTTAGCCTCTTTATCGATAGCCGGTTTGCTGCCCGGCTGCGCACCGGCTGCGCAGCCATTGCCGGCCGAGATACCCGTAGGGTGCGTGATGCCGGTTTCCAGCACGCCGGCGCAGGGCCCTAACCTGATCAAAGCGGCACAGTTTGCAGTTAACGAGATAAATGGGCGCGGCGGCATCGGCGGCAAAAAGCTCCTCCTCCTTATCGAGGACGAGGGGCCCACGGCGGCCAGCGCCCTGTACGCGGTTCAAAAGCTTGTTGAGAAGCAAAAGGTGCAGGTAATCATAGGCTGCACAACCAGCGAAGCTGTCATGGGCGCCGGCCCCTACTTAGAGAGCAAAGGAGTGCTGCTGGTGACCCCTTCAGCTACCTCCAGCGCTCTGTCCGCGCAGAGTTGGTCAGGGTGGGCCTTCCGTGTTTGCGCGGGGGATGCCCTGCAGGGGGTAGTAGTGGCCAATCTGATCAAGGACAGGGGGTTTAAGAAAGTAGCTACCCTCGTCCAGGATACGGTCTACGGCCGGGGAATAGAAGAGATGGCCGGGGAATATCTCAAAGGCAAGGCGGATGTTGTGATATCCCTCAGGTACGACCCCGCCAAGCTGAGCTACCTCTCCGAGCTTAACTCCCTTAAGGATAAGCAGCCGGACTGCATATTGCACGTGGGACTCTATAGCGATGGTGCGGTGGTATATGAGCAGGCGCTGAAATCCGGCCTGGATAACATAGCCTGGATAGCGGTTGACGGTTCCTACGCTATGCCCCTGGATAAATACCTGGAGGCTGCTAAATTCATGGAGAAGGCGGTCACGGGCACCGTGCCAAGGCCGGACATACAATCAACCGTATATAAGAGTTTTGCCTTAAACTATCAAAAATCCTACGGGTTTGACCCCAGCGTTTATTGCGATACTACCTACGACGGTATCAACCTGATTGCAGCGGCCCTGCAAAAGGCCAACGCCTATAATGGAAGCGCTATCAGGGATGCTTTAAGCGTGGTGGGAAAAGATTATGCGGGGGCAAGCGGTTCTATTACATTTGACCAGACCGGTGAACGCAACGCCGGCATCTACGGCATCTGGAAAGTGGAAATGCCGGGCACACAATACCAGTATGTGATAACGGGCCCACCGGTCAGCTTCCTCAAGCCTCGATAGTCCGGCTTAAATAAACCCACCGCAGGCCTCTAACCTGCGCCGCTTGGGTATACCGGGCGTATCCTGGTCCCCTCCCCGTTCAAAAGGTAGTAAGCCAGGTCAATGAGGCAGGCCGTCGGCGGCGAAATAAGGATAGTCCTGCGTGATGACGAACTTGGCCCATTTGCTGATGTGGCCGTACTGCAGGTGGCATTTCTGGCAGAGTATGACGCAGTTCTGCAGGGTTGAGTCACCGCCCAGTTCGACAGGCTTTTTGAAGTGGGCGAACCCAGAATCTACCGCCAGTTTTTCACCACAGTGCGCACAGGCGTGCTTCTGCCTGATATAGGCCCTGTCCTTGACATCCTGCGTAAATTCTTTCGGACTCATAATCTAAGGTACTCTTTAAACGGGTCGGCGTTATCTAATTTAAGCATAACGCACGTACTATTTCAATGCTGTGAGCACAATTCCTCTTCCACAGCTTTGATTAAGTCCGGGACCAGGGCTTCTATGGCAGGCGACAAGCGGAGGCCATGCGAAACATCGGCCGGTTCAATGCCTATTATAATCACCGCGGGCAGATACCTGCCGAGTTGACCCATTAGTTTCAGGCTATCGAGGATTCCCATCCCGTGCAGCGAGGCAGGTGTTGCAGCGGCGATATTTCCTTCAGCCAGCGCCAGGCGGTAAATGGCGCCGGGTTGGCCGCCGCCACGCAGCGCATCCACAATAATCAGCTTGCGGACGTTCTCAGCCAGCAATGAGAAAAGGTCGGGCGCGCTGCCGCCGTCGATAATTTCAACGCCCGGATATTTAGCGCTGCCCTGCATCTCCCGGATAATACGTATGCCAATGCCGTCATCGCGGCAAAGGGGATTGCCTATGCCCAGCACGGCTATGCCAGCTTGACTGTCCATAAACTCAACATATCCGCGGCAATATTTCGCCGGAGGGCATATCGACGATGCGTGAGGTACCAATCCTCGTTTTCATCACCACGCGGCCTTTATGTTCAGCAGTGGCCTCGCCTATTATGGCGGCCTGTACCCCGTACTTATTCTTCTGCATAGCGGCCAGCACCTTGTCCGCATCTATAGGATCGATGACCGCTACCAGCTTGCCCTCATTGGCTATGTAAAGCGGGTCGAGGCCCAAAAGCTCGCAGGCCCCGCGCACACCGTCATGGACGGGGATGTTAGCCTCTTCGATGGTAATGCCCACGCCTGATTGCCTGGCAAACTCGTTGAGCGTGGAGGCCAGGCCGCCG
>CAIYTC010000229.1 GCA_903929005.1 uncultured Dehalococcoidia bacterium
GATCAGCATAGGAGAGGCGCAGAAGGCGCTGGAGAGCCTGCGGCGCGATAAAGACAATGCTATAGGTTCACAGCAATACGAGATGGCGGCCGAGCTACGCGACAGGGAGGTACAGCTCCAGGCCAAGATCAAGAATATGGAACAGGAATGGCAGGACACACAGAAGAGGGAAACCCCCATCGTCACCAAGGAAGATATAGCTGAAGTGGTCAGCATGTGGACGGGCATTCCCGTGGTCAGCCTGACAACGGACGAAACGGAACGGCTGCTCAAGATGGAAGAGGCTATACACCAGGACATAGTCGGCCAGGATGAGGCAGTCACCACTATCGCCAGGGCTGTGCGCCGCTCACGGGCGGGACTCAAAGAGACCCGGCGGCCGATGGGATGCTTTATCTTCCTGGGACCGACCGGCGTGGGCAAAACTGCCCTGGTCAAGGCTTTGGCCAAGTTTATGTTCAACAAGGAAGACGCCATGGTCAGGCTGGATATGTCCGAATTTATGGAGCAGCATAACGTGGCCAGGCTGGTCGGCGCCCCTCCGGGATACATAGGCTATGAAGAGGGCGGTCAGTTGACCGAAGCTGTCAGACGTAACCCCTATACCGTGATCCTGCTGGACGAGATAGAGAAAGCACACTCGAATGTTTACGATATCCTCCTGCAAATAATGGACGACGGACATTTGACCGATGCCAAGGGTCGAAGGGTGGATTTTCGTAATACTATTGTAGTTATGACAAGCAACGTCGGTGCTGAGGAAATAAAGCATGCAAGTATGGGTTTTAATGTCAAGGGCTCTGAAGAACACGATCGTCAGGCAGCCTATGAAAAGATGAAAGAAAGTGTCATGGGCGTTCTGAAGAAGAAGTTCAGGCCGGAATTCCTCAACCGCATTGATGCTTCCGTGGTATTCCATGCCCTTACCCGTGATCATATCCGCCAGATCGTCAACCTCATGCTTCGTGAGGCAGTGGCTTCCATGGGAGAAAAATTAATTACACTTGAGATATCCGAGGCTGCCAGGGATTACCTGGGCGAAAAGGGCTATGATCCTAATTATGGCGCCCGTCCCTTGCGCCGTGTCATACAGCAGCAAGTTGAGGACAAACTATCGGAGAACGTGCTGCGCGGCGAATACGAATCCGGTTCGAAAGTGCTGGTTGACTATGATGGCACAGAGATCGTAATACGTAAGCTGGAAAAAGCGGTGGCGCCGGCAGCGGAGAGCAAGTTGCTGTCAGGTGACAGCAATCACCTGCTTGCCGATAGCAACCCGTAGGTTAACCTGTACCCCGCTGACGAATTAATTGAGGGCGGGAATGGCTTTATCAGCCATTTCCGCCCTTCGATTTTGTCAGTGACTACGCTTAGGCAGGTTATCATGATTTTTGTTATTATTGGCTGACCGTTAGAGTTGTTTTCAGGTAAGAACGAGTTGGAAAAGCAGAAAGTTAAGACCGTTTATATCTGCCAGAATTGCGGCAGGGAGAGCCCCAAGTGGGAGGGCCGCTGCTCAGGCTGCCAGGAATGGAATTGCCTGGTGGAAAACACTGTTACTATCAATAAACAGCCCGCTAAAATTCGTCCTGATACCGCCGGCCTTTTGTTGGAGCTGGCTAAAGTACACAAAGACAGCTATGCACGCATCGCCTTTCCTATTGAGGAGTTGAACCGTGTACTGGGGGGTGGATTGGTAGCCGGGTCGGTGGTGCTGATCAGCGGAGATCCGGGGATCGGTAAATCCACCCTGCTGCTTCAAGTTTCTGATGCCATTACCCGTACAAAAGATGGGCAGGTGGTTTACATATCCGGTGAGGAATCATCACAGCAGCTCAAGATGCGGGCAGAGAGGTTGGGCATAAACGGCAATGGCCTTTATATCTACCCGGAAACCAACATGGAAAACGTCATGGCCAGGCTTGAGATGACAACACCCAACCTGGTTGTTGTGGATTCCGTACAGACTGTGTACCTGGAAGATATCAATGGCGCGCCGGGCAGCATCAACCAGATACGGGAGTGCACGCTGCGCCTGCTCAGGTGGGCCAAGAAATCGGGCGTGCCTGTATTTATATCAGGCCATGTAACCAAGGACGGCGCCATAGCCGGGCCCAAGGCTCTGGAGCACATCGTGGATGTTGTGCTCTACCTCGAAGGCGAATCATTCAACAGCTACCGGATACTGCGCAGCGCCAAGAACCGTTTTGGCTCAACCAACGAAGTGGGCGTTTTCGAGATGTGCGGCACGGGGCTGATAGAGGTTGCCAACCCCTCGCAGTTCTTCCTGGAATCATATGTAAATGGAGCTATCGGTGCAACGGTGGTGCCCACGCTGGAAGGCAGCCGGCCTTTACTGGTAGAAATACAGGCGCTGACCAGCCTGGCGGCCTATGGCCCTCCCCGTCGAATCAGCAACGGCGTGGATTTCAACCGGCTGCTATTGATCTCGGCTGTGCTGACCAGGCGCGCCGGAGTTGGCCTGTATAACCAGGACGTGATAGTGAATGTTACAGGCGGCATCAAGGTGTCTGAACCAGCCGCCGACCTCGGCATAGCCATGGCCATTGCATCAAGTTTCAAGGATGCCCGGGCTATTCCCGGGACGGTGGCTGTCGGCGAGATCGGCCTGAGCGGGGAACTCAGACCGGTTCCCCAGTTGGAACGCAGGATAGCGGAGGCAGCGCGGTTAGGTTTTACGCGGTGCATAGTACCTGCTTCCTCTAAGAAGGCTTCTACTGTGGCGAAAGGGATTGAGATAGCCATGGCCGGTAATATAGCTGAGGCCTTGCGGCTGGGTCTGGAAAAGACGGTTAAGCTAAAAGAGCAGGATGTTAAATAGCTTGTGTACGGTTGCTGCCGTAGTGGTCAGCGCGGGAACCGGGCAAAGGTTGGGGGCAGACAAAACGTTTTTGGACCTCGGTGGCAAGCCGGTTATTGCCTGGTCCCTGGATATATTACAGGGCAGCGGCGCAATCAACGGCATTGTCCTGGTCCTGCATAAAAATAGTCTGGATAGGGGTAAAAAACTGGTTACAGAGAGAGGATGGTCCAAGGTGATAGCGGTTTGTGAAGGCGGCAGGTTGCGGCAGGATTCAGTCAGAAATGGCCTGGAGCGGGTAAAGCATAGCCAGTACGTGCTGGTGCATGATGGTGCGCGCCCGTTTCTGACCAATAAACTGATTGACGATGGTATTGAAGCTGTAAGGCAGACCGGCGCAGCGGTTGCGGCGGTGCCTGTTAAAGATACGGTCAAAGAGGTTGATGAGGCAGGACTGGTAACAAAAACGCCGGAACGCGGCGTATTGAGGATGGTGCAAACGCCGCAGGTGTTCCGGTTAGATATATTAAGAGAAGCATATGAGTCGATTAGAGGGGAATACACAGACGACTCGGCTATCGTAGAGCAAGCGGGTTATAAGGTAAAATTGTACTGTGGCGATTATGGGAATATAAAAATTACCACACAGGAAGACCTGGTATTTGCCGAAATGATTGCAAAGCAGGGGTAAGATAATGAGAGTTGGCATTGGCTATGATGTGCATCCATTGGTGGCTGAGAGGCCGCTTATATTGGGCGGATTAACAATACCCTTTGAGAAAGGGCTGGATGGTTATAGCGACGCGGATGTGCTGGTACATGCCATTATGGATTCCCTGCTGGGCGCTGCCGGGTTAAAGGATATCGGGCACCAGTTCCCCGACGGTGACCCGCAGTATAAAGATGCTTCCAGCATCCACATGCTGGAGCAGGTCGGGCGTATGGTCGCCTCGCAGGGTTACGTAATTAAGAATGTGGATAGCGTTCTGATTGCGCAGGACCCTAAAATTGCGCCGTATATCGATGAGATGCGTAACAACCTGTCCCGTGCCCTGCGCATCGATGCTGGCCAGGTGATGGTCAAGGCTACAACCACCGACGGACTGGGTTTCACAGGAAAAGGTGAAGGGATGGCGGCCTATGCCGTGTGTCTGCTCGAAGAATAACATTTCTATTCACGAGGTACGCAATGAAAATCTTTAATACGTTGTCCGGGCAGAAAGAGGAATTCATCCCGCAGCAAGACAATGAAGTGAAAATGTATGTGTGCGGGGTGACTGTTTACGACGTTTGCCATTTCGGGCACGCCCTGTGTTACGTTTCCTTTGATGTGATCAGGCGTTACCTTGAATATAAAGGATACAAAGTCAACTACGTGCAGAATTTCACCGACATCGATGATAAGATCATCAACCGGGCCAACGAAAGGGGCATACCGTGGCAGGATCTGGTGGAGAAATACATTGCAGAGTACTTCACGGATATGGATGCGCTTAATATTAAACGCGCTACCCTCTATCCTCGAGCCACCGGGGAAATACCCGGGATAATCGAAGTTGTGCGCACTCTGCTGGATAAGGGACATGCTTACCAGTCCGGCGGCAGTGTGTATTTCAGGGTCAAGAGCTTCCCTGGATACGGCAAGCTGACGCACCAGAATGTGGATGACATGAGGGTTACGGCTACCACCGAGGCCGAAAAAAAGGAAGATCCGCTGGATTTCGCCCTCTGGAAAGCGGTTAAGCCGGGTGAGCCTTCCTGGCCAAGCCCCTGGGGGGACGGCAGGCCGGGATGGCATATCGAGTGCACAGCGATGTCCACCGGTCATCTGGGTAACAGCCTGGATATACACGGTGGCGGCCAGGACCTGATCTTCCCTCACCATGAAAATGAGACGGCACAATCTGAATGCTACACGGGAGTCGTTCCCTTTGTACGTACCTGGATGCATAATGGGTTTTTACAGTTGGGCGCCGATAAAATGAGCAAATCGCTGGGGAACCTGGTAACCGTCAAGCAGGCGTTGGAACGCAACAGCGCTGATGCCATAAGGCTTTTTATCATAAGCTCCTATTACCGCATGCCTCTCAGGTACAGCCTCGAGGCACTGGATGCTGCTGAGGTCGGTATCGATAGAATGCGCACGGCGCTAAAGGCGGGAGGCAAGCCGGGAGCGGCAGTGCTGGATGCTGAGCCGTTCAAGGCCAGGTTTAGCGAAGCGATGGATGATGATTTCAATGCGCCACAGGCGGTTGCTGCCCTGTTTGACCTGGTGCGTGAGATCAACCGCAGCAGTGAAAAAGGCCTGGATGTGGGTAAAGCGCAGCAGATGCTGAAAGAGCTGGCCGCTGTAATCGGTTTTACGTTAGAGGAAACCAATAGGCTCTCCGTCGAAGAGGAAATGGAGATAGAAACCTTAATCTCCCAACGTAATGAACACCGCCAGGCCAGGGAATGGAAACTGGCTGATGAAATACGTGATCAACTGGCAAAGATGGGCATAGCCATCGAGGACAGCCCCACCGGGACTATCTGGAAAATAGCACGCTAACGCGCCGCGGGGTTGAGGATTTTTACCGTATCCCCTACCCTGGCGCCGAGGATTGTAGCAGCACTGCCGTCTTTGAAAGAAAGTTCCAGGTAATCGTTGCTGCCGATAATTGCCATGAGGCCCTGGCCCTCAGCATAATGGCTGCCGCTGTTATCGATGCGCTGGTTCCTTATCTCAACAGCCGCTCCACTGGCCGGGAGGTCACGGCTGCGCAGGTTGGTGACCAGGTTGCCGAACCTGTCGATGTGGATGATGTGGCCGACCATATGTCCCGTGGCGTCTCTAAAAGGCACAGGGATGGGGAAGGTAAGGATGCTGTCGATATGTTCGCCGAATTCGCTAATGGGTATATCGAGTGAAAGATGGGCGGCTACCGGCGCAAATATATCGCGCCCGTGAAATGTGGCGCTTACCGGGTGCCGCCAGTATTCCTGTTTGGTTATAGAGACTGCCTTGCATCCCTCCGGGATGGACCGTTTGGCTGCCGGGTCGGCATATGAATAGGTTTGCGTCCCATGAATGCTGGAAATCTCATGCAGGACGTAACTGAGCGTGCCATTATCCGGCGCTACGAAATATGCTGTCGGTGTTTTTAAGACGATGGCCTTGCGGTGACTGCCCACGCCGGGGTCGATGACAGCCAGGTGTATGCTGCCTTCGGGGAAGTAATGCCATGATGTGTGTAGAATAAAAGAAGCCTGCCGTATAAACTGTGGCTCTATGGCATGTGAGATATCAACGATGGTGGCCCCGGGGTTAATGCTGATCATGACGCCCTTCATGCTGGCCACGTAACCATCGCTGGTGCCAAAATCGGTCGTCAGCGTGATAACCCGCGACATGTTTCCCCTTGTGTTTTAGGCAGAGCTGACTCTAACTATGACTACGGAAAGGATTACAAACAGGATGGCCAGAACTATAGTAACCTGGAAGAGCGTTTTTTCCAGGCCGCGCTTGGTCCTGTAAACACCGTCCGCCTGGCCGAAGATACCTCCCAGCCCCCCTCCCTTGACCTGCAAAGCCAGAACGCCAATCAGCGCTACCGCTAAAACTATCTGTGCGATGGTTAGATAAACGGGCATTTTAATTTCCTCCGAGTTTATCAACGATAATTTGCCTGACTACTGCCGGGTTGGCTTTCCCCCTGGAGGCCTTCATAACCTGCCCGATGAGGAAGGTGAACGAAGCTTCCTTGCCCGCTTTGTAGTCGGCAACTGCTTTATCGTTATCTGCAATAACTTTATCTACTATTATAGCAAGTTCTCCGCTGTCGCTGATTTGTATCAGTCCCTGCTCCTGGATCACCGTGCTCAGGCCTATGCCGGTCTTGAAAGTCACCTCGAATGCTTTCTTTGCCAGAGGTCCGCTCAATGTTCCCTTTTCCATCAGGTCGATCAGTTCAACAAGATCACGCGGTTTGACCTTGGAATCCGCTATGTGAATATTTTCAAGGTTAAGCAAACGGCTAAAGTCGCCAAGGATCCAGTTACTGATAGCTTTGGCCTTTTTCTGAATGTCACCTTCATTCCCTTTGCCGGTTGCCAATTTCACGCACTCTTCAAAATAGTTTGCCAGCGGCCTGGAATCGGTAAGCATTTCTGCATCGTAGGGTGTGAGGCTGTACCCGGCGACAAACCTATCAAATTTGGCTTCAGGCAATTCCGGCAGGCCAACCCTTATCTGCTCAACCATTTCCCTGCTGAATACAAGGGGGGGCAGGTCAGGTTCAGGGAAGTACCTGTAGTCGTGGGCGTATTCCTTGCTGCGCTGGCTGACAGTAATGCCCTTTTCGTCCACCCAGCCGCGGGTTTCCTGGGCGATCCTGCCGTCCCCATCCAGCACTTCGCGTTGCCTCTTCTCTTCGAATTCGAGTGCGCGGTAAACGGCGCGGAAGCTGTTCATATTCTTGACTTCCACTTTGCCCAGGAATTCTTTGCTGCCTTCCGGGCGGATGCTGATATTGGCATCGCAGCGGAAGCTGCCTTCCTCCATGTTGCCGGTGGAGACTCCCAGGTATTGCAAGATGGCCCTCAGCTTAACCAAGTAGAGCCTGGCTTCTTCAGGCGAGTTCATATCAGGTTCACTGACTACTTCCATCAGAGGCATACCGGCGCGGTTGATGTCCACCAGGCTGTAGTTCTCCCCTTCCGGCGCCGTACGGTGCACCAGTTTGGCGACATCTTCCTCCAGGTGCACGCGGGTAATGCCTATCTTTTTTTTCTGGCCGTCGATATCGATTACCAGGTAGCCTTTAACGCTCATAGGCAAATCATATTGTGAAATCTGGTAGCCTTTCATCAGGTCCGGGTAGGGATAATTCTTACGGTCGAATTTGGCATGCTCCGGAATGGTGCAATTAAGCGCCAGGGCGGTCATGATGGTGAATTCGACAGCACGCTGGTTGATGGTAGGAAGCACACCGGGCATGCCCATGCAAACCGGGCAGACATGCGTATTGGGTGGCTCATTGGCATAGTCAGCGCTGCACGGGCAGTACATTTTGCTCTTTGTAAGTAGCTGAGAATGGACCTCCAGGCCAATGATTGTCTCGTAGTTCACAACGCGGGATAGTATATCAGTATCACACGGTCGCTTCAAACTTTTGACTTATAACTAATAATGTTATATAAATATAACAATTATATTTAGTTAACAAGTTTAGTACATAGCTATGACAGAAGAAATCAAAGAAGAAAAACTTGACAGCATAGCTGACAGCTTTTTGCTCTTTTTTCCACTTTTTTACCGTAAATTTTTACGGGTTGCCAGTTCGAAAAAACGGGTTAATCCTATCAACACGCAGTTTCAGGTGCTGGCTATTGTAATGTACTCGGGCAACTTACGGACCTCCGAGATCGGCCGCAGATTGGGAATATCCAACCCTAACATGACACCACTCATTGACCGGTTGATAGAGAAAGGTTATGCCGAACGCCTGTCCGACAGTAAAGACCGGAGGGTGATAAAGATAGCGATTAGCGAAAAAGGCAGGCGTTTTGTCGCCAACAAGCGGCGCCTGGTAAGAAATGAAATCAAGAAAAACCTCTCAACTCTCAGTATTCAAGAGGTATTAACTCTATCCACAGCGATTGAAACATTTAAGCAAGTAATTGCCAGGGTTGGCAACGGTTTATAAAAAGGGCTGTGATAATATAAAATAATCCCTTTAGAGATGACTATATACCAGGAGTACAGGAATATGATGAAGACATTGCTATTAAAAGTTGCGGCCATAGCGATAGCTGCCGGCATTCTACTGAGTGGTTGCCTCGGCGGACCGGTCACGGAGCCGCTGTCCGTGGCAATAGTTCAAAGAGGCGACCTTGAAGTCAGGGTGAGTGCTGACGGCAACATAGAGATGCCCGCGGCGGTAAACCTGTACTTCGATACAACGATGTTTACGCCGCCCTACAGCGCCAGGATCAAGGGCGTATATGTTGAAAAAGGAGAAATTGTCAGGGCCGGCGCATTGCTGGCCAAGCTGGATGATACCACGCAGAAGTTAGCGGTTGAGTCTGCGCAATATGCGCTGGAACTGGCTATGAACAATGTGGTGCAGACCGTGTGCTGCGGGGTTAACCGGTCGCCCGGGTTCTATTGCGATGCTGTGGCCTTTCTCAGGTTTGAATTTGCCCTCAAGGAATTGGAAAAAGCGCGGGCCTTATTTCAGACAGGTAACTACGTAGATGCTGCCACCCAGGTATCGCTGGCAAAATATGACCTTGACGGGGCGAAGAAGTTTTACAGCGACCCTGATTATCGCAGGGTAAGGCCTGATTTGATCGATGTAACACAGGCGGCCTATTCAGATTACGATATCGACCTGGCCATCGAGCGGCTATCCGCGGAGATAGATAACCTGTCGGCGCTGCAATCGCTGATTAAGCAAGGCCGTTACGATAATGCCGTAGATGGTCTGCAGGCAATGCTCACTGAGATGGGTGATACCTACAGCGTAGTCAAAAGGCTTAACCACCTGCCTCAAAACGCGGTTTACCCGGATACCTGCACCAGCTATACCGTTCTCAGCGAGGCACTGAGTTCGGTGGAGGGTTTACAGGAGATATCCAGCCAGAAAGACTATGACGGGATAAGGTTTGCTGAAACGCTCAGCACACTAAGGCATGACCTTGAGCTAAGCGAAAAGATACTGGATGAGAATATCTCTACTTACCGGCAGGGCCTCAACCTGAAAACACAGCGCGATTACAATATCAATGTCCAGAGTGCAATTATTAACCTGCAACGGGCCAAGCAGGCCTTATTGAAGACGGAACTGTTGTCCCCGTTTGACAGCAAGGTTGTTGATGTCAACCTGCGCGGCGGAGATATGATAACGCAAAGGTACATGGTGACGGGTGTGCCGATTGATTCATATGTAATACAACTGGCGAATATAAACTACATGAGGATGACCGGCCTCGTTGATGAAATCGACATAGTAAAAATAGCCAGCCGTCCATCTCAAGACCTGGCGGCAACTATTTTAGTGGATGCCTTTCCCGGCCAGGAGTTCAAGGGAAAGGTGACATTTATTTCACCCTTTGGCCCGACACAGGCCAGCGGAGGCATACAGTATTACGGTACCATACAACCCACCCTGTCAACTTACAAAGTTGAGATAGCGCTGGATCCACAGGAAGCTATGTACCTGACCGGTGGCCTCACTGCAACCGCTACGATCCTGGCTGATAACCGCAGCGGCGTGCTGATCATTCCTAATAATGCCATCAGCGGGAAGGCTGGGGATTACCGGGTGAGGGTTCTGAAAGACGAGAAGAGTAACCTGGTTGAGCAACGGACGGTTAAAATCGGGCTGCAGAGCAGGACCCAGACTGAAGTGGTATCCGGATTAAACGAAGGGGAAAAAGTTTTGCTGGAGAAAAACACCGGCCCGGCCAGGCTCCTGCGCAAACAATGAAAATAGCGGGGTTTACGGGTTGAATAGTGCTCACTGCAAATACACTTGGAGGCAACATCTATGGCTAATACATTATCAGATAAAATGAAATCGGCGTTGGCTACCACGCGCGGCAAAGTAATTTTTGCCGTGATATTGGTGGTTATCCTGGGAGGTATAGGGGCGTTAGTTCTTCTCGGGTATCAAAGCTATAAATATGTTAGTACGGATAATGCCCGCATCGCGGCCCCGCTCATTCCCGTAGCGGCGCTTTCCGCCTGCCAGGTTATCAGCCTTGATGTTGACTATGGAAGCTACGTGGACAAAGGCCAGAGGATTGCTGTGGTAGGACAACCGAGGCCCTCAAACCCTGCGGACAGGTTGGGCTTCAAAGAGGTACCTTTAGGCCGGGCAGCAATCGAATCTCCGGTTAGCGGGTACGTAGCCGCTGTGTGGACGTATCCCGGGGCGGTTGTGGGTTCAGGTGCGTCGCTGGTAACGCTCTATGATATTTCTGATACATGGGTGACAGCCAATGTTTCGGAAATTGAGCTTTACCGCATCGAACCTGGCCAGGAGGTGGAAATATCCGTAGACAGCCTGGGCGGGTTAAAACTTAGAGGCAGGGTTGACGGTATAGCAGCAGCGACAGCGGCCACCTTCTCACTCCTGCCGCAAAATAATACTACCGGGAACTTCATCAAAGTAATACAGGTTGTCCCGGTCAAGATTTCAGTCGAAAACCCCGCCAACCACATCCTCGTACCCGGGACATCTGTAGAGGTAAGGATAACCACCAGGTGAGGCGGTAATTAGATAGATGCCGCAAACAAGCGAATCCAAGGTACTGCTGGTAGCCATCGCCGGCACGTTCATGGTGATTTTGGATCAGACCATCATGAATGTGGCCTTGCCGCACATCATGGCAGTATTCAATGAGACCGCTGAACGTGCCCAACTGATAGTCTCCGCCTACCTGATGGCATCGGCCATTACAACGCCTGCCGCTGCTTTTTTGGCTGAGCGTTTCGGTATAAAGAGGGTTTACATCTTCAGCCAGGTGGGCTTTCTGCTGGGTTCCATTCTGTGCGGCATATCCTGGGATGCCGGTTCACTTATTACATTCCGGATATTACAGGGCCTGGCCGGCGGCCTGCTCAGCCCGCTTGCCATGACTTTCCTCTTTACCACTGTGCCCCCTGAGGACCGCGGCACTGCCATGGCCATCTTCGGCATCCCCATGATGCTGGCCCCGGCCATTGGTCCCACGCTGGGCGGCTACCTGGTTGACTTCTGGAACTGGCGTATGGTGTTTTATGTAAATGTCCCGATTGTGCTGATAGCTGTTGCCATGGGATATGCCTGGATACAGGAAACGCCGACCACCCGGACAACCTTTGACTACAAAGGGTTTACCTTTGCTGCCGTAGGGTTCAGCGCTGTGCTCTACGGGTTTTCCTATGCTCCCACATGGGGCTGGAATGACTGGAGGATTGTTACATTATTAACCGTTGGCGTGGCCTGTATACTGGCCTGGGTACTGGTTGAACTGAGGGAAAAGAAACCCATGCTGGACCTGCATATGTTCAAAAATGCCGGTTTTACACTGGGCATTGGCCTGACCCTTATTACGACCATTGGACTGTTCTCGCTCGTCTTCCTGCTGCCGCTTTTCCTGCAAAACCTGCGTGGTTTTTCAGCCTTGAACAGCGGGCTTATGGTGCTGCCTACAGCCATCGGCTCCATGATTACCATGCCCCTTGCCGGGCGGCTTTATGACAAGATCGGGCCGCGTGTTCCGGCTATCATAGGGCTGGTTGTCACAGGGGTTACCTCGCTGTGGTTACAGGTACTGGATGTCACGACCCCCGATGATACCTTGCGCATCATCCTGTTTATCCGCGGCATGGGGATGGGCTTTGCCATGATGCC
>CAIYTC010000230.1 GCA_903929005.1 uncultured Dehalococcoidia bacterium
CACGATAAAGGTCAGGGGGATGAAGATGGTGGCCACCACCGTGAGCACTTTCATGACCTCATTGGTCTTGTTGCTCATGCTGGAAAGGTAGATATCTATCAGGCTGCTGACCATGTCGCGGGTATTTTCAATCAGGTCCATGGCCTCGAAGATGCGGTCGTAAACATCTCGGAAGTAGGCCACGGTTTCCGTCTTGATCAGGGGTGATTCCTTTTTGCCCAGGTCGCTGAGTATCTCCCTGACCGGCCAGACATATTGCCTGAGATGCATCATGTTTTTCTTGATGCCCTGAATCGAATTCAGCGTGTTGCGCGTGGGATTGGCCACCAGTTCGTCTTCCTTGTCCTCTATCTGTTCGCCGAAAGCCTCAACGGTGTTGAAATAATTGTCCACGATGACGTCAATGATGCGGCAGGCCAGGAAGTCGGTCCCCATCTTTCTCACGATGGAATCATCTATCTTTATTTCATCGCGTAGGGGGCCGAAAAAGTCCCCCGGGCTTTCCTGGAAGGTTAGCAGGTAATTCTTTCCGAATACGATGCTCAACTGCTCTGCAAGTATTGATTTGTCCGGACGGTTGAATTCCAGCATTTTCAGGATGAGCACCAGGTAATGTCCGAAATCTTCATGCTTGACCCTGTGGCCGGTGTTGGTGATGTCCTGGATGGTCAGGTCATGCAGGCCGAAGATGCCGCCGATTGATTGCAACAGCCCCGGGTCTTTAACGCTGTCTATGTTGATCCAGGTGAGGCCGGCTTTTTCTTTATATTCTTTACAGTCTTCAATGCTCGCGTCAGCCTTAATAAGGAAGCTGTCCTTATCGTAGTGGATGATGCTAAGCGCTGAAATGCTATTCTTAGTCATATCTGCCTCCCGTGATTCAGCGTGTTTTACCCCTTGCCATGGATGCAAATATACCACCAATGCAGAGTGCCGTAAAGATGGCCAAAGCTATTTGCAGGCTGAGGATAAACTGCGGATG
Organism: uncultured Dehalococcoidia bacterium; assembly: GCA_903929005.1. Lineage (GTDB taxonomy): Bacteria > Chloroflexota > Dehalococcoidia > GIF9 > UBA5629 > CAIMUM01. The sequence continues at coordinate 983 of CAIYTC010000230.1, forward strand.
AACTTCGGGTGTAACCTGGACGCGTCCCACGAAAAGTGAGATCAGCAGCATGGCGATGCCCAGGCTGAACATCTGGCCGGTCAGGCGCATGGTAGCCAGTGTGGCCGATGCCACGCCCAGCGATTTCTTATCCACCGAACTCATAACCGCGTTCACATTGGGCGAGGAGAAAAGCGCAAAGCCCCCGCCCAGCAGCACCAGGCAGGCGATGATATACCAGAGCGCCGTATCCGCGCCGATAAAGACCAGCGGCAATAACCCCAAAGCCGTTAACGCCATACCAGAGGAAGCGAGCACCCGCGGCTCGATCCGGTCTGAGAGCCGGCCTGCCAGCGGCGAAAAAATGGCCTGCATGAGCGGCATGGAGACCAGCACAATTCCGGCGCCGCCGGGCGTCAAACCCCTGATATATTGCAGGTAGAGGCTGAGCAGGAATCCCACGGCAAAGGTAGCGCTGTAGTTAATGAAGGCGGCCAGGTTGGAGAAGGCGAACACCTGGTTTTTAAGAAACAGTGTTATATCAAGGACGGGGCTTTTGGTTACAGTTTCCCATTTGATGAAAGCGAGCAGTATAATCAGGCCTGCCGCCAGGGATAGGAAGCCGTGCCAGGCAGGCAGTTCGGAAAGGCCATATATCACTGCGATCAAACCGATTCCATAAATAACCGAGCCGGCCAGGTCGAATTTTTCCCCGCGCGACTCCGCCCATTCGGATCTCAGCTTGAGCAACGTGAAGAGCAGGAGAATGCAACAGAGAACCGCGATGAGCCAGAAAAGGCTGCGCCATCCTATGTATTGCGTCATCAGGCCGCCGAGGAAGGGGCCCAGGGAAAGCCCGACATAGGTGACGGCGATATTGATACCCATAGCACGTCCGCGCTCACCGGGCGGGTAAACCGACGAGATGATAGCTGTGCCTGTGCCGAAGAGCATGGCGCCCCCCACCCCCTGTATCACGCGGGCCGCAATGAGGATCTCGGCCGACCATGCCAGCGCCGCCATAATCGAGGCGGCGCCGAAGATGGCGCCGCCGTAGATAAAGACTTTCTTCCTGCCCCTGATGTCCGCGATGCGGCCGAGCGGGATGAGAAAGACTGCCGCCGACAGGATGAAGGATGTCGCTATCCAGCTCAGCGTAACTGCATCGACGGCAAATTCCTTGCCTATAGATGGAAGCGCGATGGTGACCGACGCTGCCATGAAAGGAGTCAGGAAAGCGGCGATAGAAGTTACCAGCAGTATCGCTGCCTTGTGGTTTTTTACAGGTGATTCAGTATTGATGATAACAGGCCTTGGCCTTCACTCTATTTGAAAGCGCGCAAGTTGCGGCGATTTTAATAACGCCCATTTGCCCTGAGCGCCGCAACTCAATGCGCCCAATTGGATATGCAGCATGGCGATGCCGCAGTCCAGCCGTTTGGCCACGTTGAACTCCATGCCACGGTTTTTAATCGCTACTGTGATGCGGTCTTTCTCGACGTGGAAGCTCCAGGGCTGGCGGTTCATGGCCGATGGCGCCAGGCGGGCTGCTTCAACGGCGGCTTTGGCCCAGTCCGGCCAACCTGATTCCGGCAAGCCGCTGACCATGGTTGAAAGCGGATTGCGCTGATGGTAGATCCCGAAGCCGCTGAAGGCCTTTTCCTCGAAGGACCACGTTCCGGTGGTATATCCCACAGGTGACACGCAGATCAATTTCTCGGTTTGCCCCAGCTTTACCAGGGACTTGACGGCTTTAGCGTTGTAAGTGAGGGCCACCCAGCAGGTGCCCAGGCCTTGTGCAGTCGCCTCGAGCACGGCGGCCTCGCCGGTATAGCCCATCTTCTCCTGAACGTTGGGGTCGGACATATCGCCGACGAAGGCCAAAAAGGCCGGCGCCCCCTTGATATTGCCGTAAAAGCCCAGCGCGTTGGCGAAGATATCGTAGGGCGGTTCAGATACGAATTCAACGCGTACATCGGGATAAGGCCTGAATTCGTTACATACCTCGTGAAGCCTGTTTTTAACTTCTGTGCCTATAGTTTTACTTTTATCGTAGGCCCGCCTCGCGCGCCGGGCGTTAATAGCCGGGTACCAGGCGGGAGAGATCGTCGTCATGTTGTTACCTCCAATGTTTTGATTTTACGTTTCTCAAACAGCCGGGCTAATAGGATGCTCAGCAGGTAGAGTATTATCAGCGGAAGCGCAACCAGTGTCTGGTTGACCGGGTCGAGTGTGGGAGTTATCAGCGCACCCAGTATAAAGGCCAGGATGACCGCCCATTTCCACTGTGCGGCCAGCCAGCGGGAGGAAACCACGCCAAGCCTGGCCAGGAAGGTTGTAATCACCGGGGTTTCGAAAACCAGGCCGACGGCCAGCAGCAGCCTGGCCACCAGAGAGATGTAATTGCCTATCCGGATCTGGGGCGTCGCTATATCGCTACCGAAGCTGAGCAGGAATTGCATGGCGGGAGGAATCAGGATAAAGTAAGCGAAGAGGACGCCCGCGGCGAACATTAAGAATATAAAGGGCAGGACTATCCAAACATAGCTCTTTTCTTTGGCAGTGAGCGCCGGGGCCACGAAGGCTATTAATTCGTAGGCCAGCACCGGCATGGCCAGTATGATGCCGCTGATAAGGCAGACCTGCATGTATGTGCCCAGCATCTCCGTCACCTCCACGAAGATCAGGCTAATGCCTTTAGCGGGCCAGATGAGCAGGTTGAAGAGCTGGTCGGCGAAAATAAAGGAGATGGCTATACCGGCAGCGACCGCAACCAGGCAGACAATCAGGCGGCGCCGCAGTTCTTCGAGGTGAAAGGAAATCCCCCTTTTTTCTTCGAGGCCCATACTATTTATCGTCAGCGCCTAATCAGGGTGGGGTGGTTTATCCCCGGCGACCGGTTCCCCGGGCTTATCTTTCCCGAATTCATTTTCCAACTGGCGCTGGATATCCGCAGCGTCATGGGATAAATTGCGCATAACCCTGCCTGCTTTCCTGCTTATTTCAACGATTCGCCCGGGGCCGAAGACAATAAAAGCCAGCAGCAATACCAGGATTATTTCAGGGGCGCCGATTCCAAAAAAGTCCATGGGTTTGAATTCATACCTTGCCGATTTAGTGGTCAGAAAATCGATCAGGCTGAGGGATTGTTTTTATCTTTGTCTTTCCCTTCCGCACTGTCAGGGGACTCGTCTTTAAGGGCGCTGACCTGCTCCTTTTTTTTATCCTCTTCCCCTGAATAACCTTTGCGGAAATTTCGTATGGCTTTGCCCAGTGCCTCACCGATCTGCGGTAAGCGGGAAGCGCCGACCACCAGCATGATGATCAGCAGTACCAGTAAAAGTTCCCATATGCCAAAACTACGAAACATAGCTCACTTCCTATTCACTTCGATTGCCATTGGCCATTGGCTGACTAATTCGAGTAATTTCTAACATAAATACTATACTTAGTCAAAGCAGCTAATTGTAGCCGTAAGACTGGACACGTATGGCTGCCTCACCGTTGACCGGGCATTTATATTCGCACAGGCCGCAGCCGATGCAGCGGCCCTTGACTACCGTCGGGCGTTGCAGCTTTATCCTGCTGCCGTCTGCGTTTTCCGACTCAACTGTATTCAATATAATCGCCTTATCAGGCACCGGGCACATCTCCTCGCATACAATGCAGGGCTGGTTATCCGCCCAGGGCAGGCAGCGGTTGCGGTCGATGAAGGCCCAGCCAATGGGGGTAGTCCTTTTCTCCTTTAGCGGCAGCGGTGGGATAGCCTGCACCGGGCAGGCCTGCCCGCAGGCGTTGCAAGAGTACTGGCAGAAGCCTATCCTGGGAACTATCACAGGTGTCCACAAACCCTCCGCGCCGGCCTCGGCCTGCGACGGCTGGATGGCAGCCGTAGGACAGGACTTTATGCACTGGCCGCAGCGTATGCATCTTGAGGCCATAGCGCGCTCGGTGGAACCCGGTGGCCTGATCAGACGGGTATTATCGCGCCTTGCCAGCGGCGTGACGCGGAAGAGAATGGCCAGGATGGCCGCTGCCCCCATCCCCATGAGCGCCTGCCGCAGGCCGGGATCGTAGGTGTTCCAGCGTGCCGGCGCTAAGGCCCTGCCGAAGTCGCTGGTAGCGCAGGGGCAGGAGTCCATGCATTTGAGGCACATGATGCATTCGCCGGGGTCGCTGGAGCAGTCTTTTTTCCTGTCGATGGCGCTGGTAGGGCAGGTATCCTGGCACAGCTTGCACCTGGTGCAATTGCCGTCCACCCTGCGCCTGATCAGGCTGATTTTAGCTGTCAGGCCGTAGAAGGCGCCCAACGGGCAGATATAGCGGCACCAGAAACGCTCTGCCACCAGGTTTAAGGAGATTATGCCGATAAAAGCCAGGGCAAAGATTAAGCCGTCACGGTAATACAGTGACTCGGTGGGAAATAGCCAGGGGCGTATCGCGTTATCGAAGCGGGCCACAGAGTCCCCCAGCGCAGGTACGTTATTCAACGCCGATTCGATGGCGGTCAGGATTGCGTCGAGGCCCGGCCAAACGCTCAGCGCGAAGGTGCGCACCATGATGGTCAGCGGGTCCAAAACCATTAGTGTCAGGTTGGAGAAGACGGCGGCCGCTATTATGGCCATCAGGAGGATATATTTAACCGACCTCCACCAATCCGGGCGCCTGCTTTGCTTTTTACGCCACCTGTTAAACGAGAACCATTCCAGCATGGTTCCCAGCGGGCAGAGCCAGCCGCACCAGGCGCGGCCGAAGACAAGCGATAGGGCCACCATTATCAGTGCCAGGGCTGAGAGGGGTGTAAAACTCCTGCTGGCGATCAGGTTGGCCAGCATGGCCAGGGGGTCGAGGCACATGAGCAGCGGGAGCGCGTTGAGAAAAAGTACCAGAAAACCAAGGAAGGCTAATATCTGAACCGTTGTGCGCAGGTTAAGCCAGCTTCGCGTATTCCAGCCGCCGGAGTTCTTTTGACTAACTGCCAAGCGTGATTTCCTTGATGTTCAACCGGCCGAGATCGCTGATGCCCAGTCCCATATCGGTAGCCTTGATGATATGGGGCACGTCTGCGGGCTTCAGGCCGAAGAGTGCCGTGGCGTAGCTGTCGGCGGCCACGATATCGGCGCTGGCTATGATAGTATCCAGCTTGCGCACATCCTTGAGGTTGCCGCCGGTGGGTCCGTTAGCCACCAGGATGCGGACGGCATCGATGATAGTCAGGGACGGCCTGACCCGTGTAGCCAGGTCGGCTATGCGCTGGTGCAGGTTGATGTGAAACATCTGGGCCGAGTTAATAGTTCCCATTAAGTTTTTCAGTCCCAGTGTCAGCCGTGAACCGCTGTGCTGTTTGGCGATGGGGATATTTATCAGCACGTCGGCTTTCAAAATATCTTCATAGATGTCCCATTTCTTGATGTCTTGGCCGTTGGGGATATCCGTTGCCACGAATTTGAAGCGCGACATGATCTCCATCTCTGCGCCGGCGCCTTCGACATGTTCCTTGATGCCGCTGCGGGCATAGCCGTCCTCTGCGGTTCCCCCGAAGGGCTTATCCATGACCCGCACCCTGCCGGCGCCCGCTTCAAAGCAGAGCCTGGCAACGGCAGCGATTACCCAGGGGTTGGTAGTGGCTGCGTATTCATAAGCCCGGACGGAAGGGCCGATGTTGGGCTTGATGATGACATTATCGCCTTTTTTAACGAAACGTCCCATGCCGCCCAAAAGCTCTACCGCCTTGCGCACCAGGGCCTCGGGTTCGCCGCCCTTAACTACACTGAGATCGGGGTATGACGTAGCTGCAGGTTTGGTTTCTTGAGGTGTGGTGGAAATAAGCGGTGGCACGGGCGTTTTTATAGCAGCCTGTGGCGAAGCACAGGCGCTGAGGTAGCGGGCAGCTACCAGCGCTCCCAGGCCCAGTACGGCGCTGCGCAGGAAATCACGGCGGGATATCTCTGACATATTTATAAAAAGGTATAGTTGATAGAATTATAGGTACGGGTAAGTTTTGAGTCAAAAATCTCTCGTAACGCTCAGTTAGAAGTGGCAGTTACCATCAAGAAACCTGGGATTTTGTGATAAAGGACTTCAATGAGTATTATTGAGATATACAGAATAATCATGCACCCGGTTGAAGGAGGATACCATGCTCACTGTTTCAGAAGCCATAAATCAGCGGCGGAGCATACGCAGCTTCCGTAGCGACCCGCTGCCCGACGCTGCCATTCTTGAGATACTTGAAGCCGCACGGCTGGCGCCCTCCGGAAGCAACCGGCAGCCCTGGCGTTTCATAGTTGTGACAGACGGCGATGAGAAAACCAGGCTGCGCAAGATATGCTTCGACCAGGCTTTTATTGAAGAGGCGCCGGTGGTGTTTGTCTGCTGTGTTGACCTGACCGCCTATGCCAAAGCCTCGCGCGAGAAACGTTCACGGGAGTTTATAGACTTTGGCGTAACTGAGACACTGTCGGGCTACTTTGCCGATCCGGCAATCCGCGAGTTGTTTTTAAACGAACCTGATTCCGACTTGAATGTGCACTTCATGAGCGCCATGGCCAATACCTACATTGCGATAGAGCACATGGTACTGACCGCGACAGCCCTTGGACTGGGTTCCTGCTGGGTGGGAGCAATCGGGAGTGTTGAGGAAATGAATGCCCTGTTTCATCTCCCTCCGGCTACCTTTGTGGTCGCTGTATTGCCGGTCGGGCATTCGGCTAAGCTCCCGCCACCCCGTCCCCGCATCTCCTTAAACTCAATCCTGCTACGGCCTTTGCCTGCCCGGCTTTAGAATACGCCACTATTTCATTGGGTTGCAGCTTATTATAATGCGTGATTGGTATTTGTACATAGTAAGATGCCGGGATGGGACACTGTATGCAGGAATTTCCACCGACCTTGACCGGCGGCTTGCCGAACATAGGGGAGGAGGAGATGCCGGATCGAAGTACTTAAAAGGCAGGGCCCCTCTAACATTATTGTTCCACAAGAGGTTGGGGAGCAGGAGCCTGGCTTTGAAGGTGGAAAATAGGGTTAAAAAGCTTTCCAGGGCAAAAAAGGAGAAAATGATCTGTGTCCCGGGATGTATTGAGGAAATAGTGAAACGGGTTACCAGGGAATGCTAACAGAGGCACAATTTTGACCTCACAACTTTTTGTTGGATATTAGTAGACGTATTATATTATGCGTGAGATCCACACTTCATTTGAACTGCCGCCTTCAACTAAACTATAATTGCCCTGATATAAATGTCAGGAGGTTGGTATGCTGAATATGATGCTGGACGGAGTAAGGGTCATCGATTTCACCACTACGGTCGCCGGGCCTGCCTGTTCACAGTTCCTGTCGCAGATGGGGGCCGAGGTCATAAAGATAGAGTCGCCGGTCAAGGTGGACGACGCGCGCTATTACCCGCCCTACAAGGGATCATTCTCGGTATCCTTTGCCGCCGCCAATACCGGCAAAAAATGTGTCACCATCGACCTCAAAAGTCCGGAGGGCGTGGCGCTTTTCAAGGACCTGGCCAGGGCCAGCGACGTCTTCCTGGAGAACTATACCCCGGGGACTGTAAAGCGGCTGGGTATCGATTACGAGGCAATCAAGGACGTCAACCCGCGGCTTATCATGTGTTCCATATCGGCTTACGGGCAGACCGGGCCGCTGTCAAACTTGCCTGGATATGATGCCACCATCCAGGCCATGACCGGCCTCATGAGCGTGACCGGTTACCCGGACCGGCCGCCCCTGCGCGCGGGTACGCTCATAGTAGATATCAGCACGGCCTTCTGCGCCGCCTTTTCCATCTGCGCAGCCCTGTACGGGCGCCAGTTAACAGGCAAGGGGACGCACCTGGATATCTCCATGTACGATGTCGGCATTAACCTGCTCGAGTCTAAATTCATCGATTACACGACCACAGGCAATGTGCCTACGCGCACCGGGAACCGCTTCCCCTTTATCGCTCCCTTCGATACCTTCAGGACCAAAGATTCCTATGTCATGATCATCTGCGCGGGAGATGGGCCATTCAAGGACCTCTGCAAGGGCATGGGGATGCCTGACCTGCCCAAGGATGAACGGTTCAAGGACCTCTTCACCAGGAACGACCACGAACCGGAACTGAAAAAGATCATCGAAGACTGGGCCATGCAATTCCCGACCGAACAGGTTGTCGAGAAGCTCCTGGCAGCAGGCGCCCCGGTGGCAGCGGTGCACGATATTAAACAGGCCATCGAAAACCCGCATACCCGGGCGCGTAACCTGTTCAACGAAGTGGACCAGCCCGGTGTCGGTAAACTGGTGCTTATGGGCGCCCCGGTGAAAGCTTCCAACTACCAGGTGGGCCAACCCGGTTATACACATACTGCCGGGGAGGACAACCTGTGGCTGCTCAAAGATGTACTGGGAAAAAGCGAGGCGGAAATAAACAAGCTCAAAGAATCAAAGGTCGTGAGCTGACCCCCGGTACCGCTTAATGCAGGCCGGGGAATTATTTTTGAAAAACAATTGATAAATAGAGGAGGCAACAAGATGGCAACAGGGGCCTTTGATATCAGTTTTACGGTGTGTAATGCAGGCAGGTAACTATGGCAATTGATTTGGCCGCACGGACCGGACGCTTTCAACGTATAAAAAAGGAGTTGCTGGGCAGCCGGGTCCACCTGTGCCCGGAGCGGGCCTACCTGGTGACGGACTATTACAGGCATCATGATGACCCGTCTCAGCCCATGATAGTCCGCAAGGCCATGGCCACCAAGTACATCCTGCAGAATAAGTCCGTGCTGATTTACCCCGCTGAGTTGATAGCGGGCAATATGGGCAGTTACCGGATCTCGGCCCTGATGCAGCCTGAACTGAGCGGCGTTTTCATGGCGACCGATCTGCCCTGGATAGATAAAAGGCAGACCACGCCCCTGCTGCTGCCCTGGAAGGACCGGCTGAAGCTGCTTTTCGATATCATCCCGTACTGGCTGGTCAGGAACATGCCGTTGCGGGCCTTCTATCCGCATATGGGCAAATTCTTTAAGTACGCCGCTGAACAGCTAAAGGCGACCTTTTACCTGATAAACGAGGCGGGCGGCATCGGGCATTTCCTGCCCAATTACGAGAAGATGCTCAAGCTGGGCGTGCATGGTTACATAGATTCGATGGCAGGCAAGCCAGGCGACCTGCACAGGGCGGCGAGGATTGTCTGCGAGGGGCTGGTGGATTACGCTAACCGTGTCGCCAATGAAGCTACCAGGATGGCAGGAGAAGAGAAAGATAGTGAGAGGCGCAATGAGCTCCTGGAGATCGCGCGTAACTGCCATTATGTACCGCTGAACCCGGCACAGACTTTTCCTGAAGCTTTGCAATCCCTGTGGTTAACGCATATGGCAGTTTGCCTGGAAGGGATAAACTCAGCCGTTTCATTCGGCAGGCTGGATCAATACCTCTACCCGTATTACAAGCGCGACTTGGAGCAGGGGTTGATAACGCCGCAAAGGGCCAAAGAGCTGTTGCTGTGTTTTTCGGCCAAGGCCGCGGAGCACGTATTCCTGCTTTCAGAAGCGGTAAGCCAGTATCATGGCGGTTACTTAGTGGTGCAGGCAGGCATTGTAGGCGGTATGGATAAGGATGGTAAAGATGCCACCAATGCCCTGACCTACATACTGCTGGATGTTATGGCGGAATCCGGCTTGCGCGACCCGAATTACCTGGCGCGTGTGCATCAGGGTTCCCCTGCAGGGTATCTGACCAGATTGGTTGAGGTAGCCAAGCTGGGCAACGGTGTGCCTGCCGTTTTCAACGATGAGGCCTCGGTGAAGTCGCTGGTCGCTAACGGTTACCCGTTGGAAGAGGCCAGGAATTATGCCGTAGTGGGCTGCGTGGAACTGGCCCTGCCCGGCAGGAGCTTTTTCTCCACGGATGCTGCCCTGGTGAATTTGCCGGTCTGCCTGGAGCTGGCGCTCAACCGGGGAAGGCGGTTCGGCAGTTTGAGCAGGCAGGGCGCCGCCACAGGTGACCCGGCCAAATTCCGTTCTATTGACGATGTTATCCAGGCTTTCACGGCCCAGGTAAATTATTTAGCCGGCCGGCTGGTGCGGGATATCCAGGTGGTGGAGAAAGGCAACCGCGACTATCATCCCACGGCTTTTTCATCGATGCTGGTGGACGGATGTATAGAGTCGGGCAAGGATGTCACCGCGGGCGGCGCCTTATATAACTCCAGCGGAGTACAGGGTGTGGGAGTTGCCGATGTGGCCGACTCCCTGGCCGCGTTGGATGAACTGGTTTTCGGCCGAAAGAAGTACAGCCTGGCGCAGGTGATTGAAGCGCTGAAAAGCAATTTCAAAGCGTCTGCGGAACTGCGGGCGGAATTGACCGCGGCGCCAAAATACGGCAATGACCAGGCTAGGCCGGATGGCTACGCGCAAAAAACCGCGCAGATTTTCTATCAGGCCCTGGGCAGGCACAGGAATTCACGCGGGGGCAACTACGTCCCCGGTTTCTACTCGGTAACCTGCCATGTAGCCTTCGGGGCGCTGGTAGCAGCGTTGCCCAGCGGGCGTAAAGCAGGTGAGCCGTTGGCCGCCAGCCTGGGGGCTTGCAATGGAAGGGACAGGCTGGGGGCTACCGCGCTGCTCAATTCCGTAGCCGGCATAGATCCCTGCTTATCGCCCAACGGCTATGCCCTGAACCTGCGCTTTGATCCGGCTACCCTGGAGGGTGAGCGCGGGACGAATATACTGGCCGCCCTCATTAAAGGTTTCTTTGAGAAAGGCGGTATGGAGTTGCAGTTCAATGTGCTCGACCCGGCCATGCTGGAAGACGCCTACAGGTTTCCCGGCAAGTACCCCGGCCTGGTGGTCAGGGTAGCAGGCTATTGCGCGTATTTTGATGATCTGCCGCAGCGTTCCAAGCTGGAGATTATCGAGCGCACCCGTTTAAAGGTATAGGAGATTACTGGTTAGCCGTAGGGGCGGGTTTTTAAACCCGCCCGATAGAGCGGTGGTACGAGCGGGCGCACCTGAAGGAACGCCCCTGCGGGAAACGAGATTGTTGGAAACGAGATTACCGGAAAAGATAAATATGGCAGGAGGATTCAATGAAAGATCAATTTTACGGCAAAAAAGACATAGAGAAGGCCGCCAAAATGTACACGCTCAAGCCGGAGTTAATGAAGGGCTTTCTCGACCTTGATGCCAAGATATTCGCCGACGGCAGCTTGGACAAGAAGACCAAGGAGCTGATCGCGGTGGCCTGCGCGCATATCACGCAGTGTCCCTATTGCATTGAAGGCCACGTCAAAGCCGCCAAAAAGGCGGGCGCCAGCGATGAACAGATAGCGGAAGCGATTTTTGTCTCCGTTTCCATGAAGGCGGGCAGCGCGATGGCCCACAGCTGCATCGCCATGGAAGCGCTGGAAGAATAGGGCGGCTGCCGCTAACTCAGCGCATTTTCAATTATCTCGATGCGGGTGGCTTTCTTAGTGAGCGGGTCCAACTCGACGGCAACGAAATCGATGCGCCAGTTTTCCGGCAGGTCCGGGTGGCTGTTCAAATAGTCCATGGCTGTGGAGATCAGCCGTTGCTTCTTCTGCTCCGTGACGGATTCCTCGGGTGAGCCATAGGCATGGCCGGTCTTGGTGCGCACCTCGATGAAGGCCAGGCAATTTTTATGGAGGGCCACGATATCGATTTCCCCCTGGCGGCAGCGGTAATTTTTTTCCATAATCCTGTAACCTTGCTTTTTCAAAGCATCACAGGCTAATCGCTCCCCCAGCTTGCCTGATTCCTGTTTTTTCATATGAACTTGGCCAGATCCCTCACAGGCGCATAGGTAAACCTGTGTACCTGCGAAGCGCCGTAGCTGCGCAGGCAAGCCATGTGTTCAGGCGTCCCGTAGCCCTTGTGGCGGCAAAATTTGTACCGGGGATAACGGGCATCGAGTTCCAGCATGATGCGGTCACGTGTTACTTTGGCTACCACGGACGCGCAGGCGATGCTGATGACGGTGCGGTCCCCCTGGATAATTCCTTTCTGCTGTATACTTAGCCCCGGCAGGGTGACAGCGTCGATGAGCAGGTAATCGGGCGGTTGAACCAGATTGGCCAGGGCCATCAGCATAGCCTGCCTGGTAGCATTCAGGATGTTAACTTTATCTATGACGGCTGGCGCCACAATGCCCACCCCGATTTCCAAGCCGCAATCCTGCATGCAGGTGAAAATATTTTCACGCACCTTGTGGCTCAGCAGCTTGCTGTCCCTGACCATGGGCAGCCAGCGGAAATCGGGCTTGGGCGGAAGCACAACGGCGGCGGCTACCACCGGCCCGGCCAGGGCGCCCCGGCCGGCTTCATCCAGCCCTGCGACACGGCGGTATCCCGCCGAATATAAAGCCTTTTCCTCAGCGTGGTTGGGTATGTGTGAGGCAGGGATAGTTTGTTTTCTCAATTAAGCGGCACCTTGAATTCTCCACGCTACTCTCAGCCGCTATCTTTTGCCTGCCCCTGCATTTTTAACCGGGACCAAATATTTTCCCAGATTAGCCGGCTGAGCTGCTTAACGGGCAACTGCGCTGGCACGACCAGCCAGCGGCCAGGCTCTTCACGCGCCAGCGCGAGGTAACCCTCCCTGATCTTACGGTGGAAAGAGATGTCCTCTGCTTCAAAGCGGTCGGCCTGGCTGTTGCGCTTACGCTTTAAGCCCTGTTCCGGCTGTGTGTCCAGCAGGATAGTAAGGTCGGGCTTCAACCCGCGGGTGGCAATATTATTAATGGATTCAATTAAGTGTAAATCCAGACCCCTGGCGTAGCCCTGGTAGACAACTGTGGAATCGGAGAAGCGGTCGCAGACTACAACGTTGCCTGCCTGCAGGGCGGGTTGTAAGACATCTGTCACAAGCTGGCTGCGGCAGGCGGCGAACAGGAACAGCTCAGCCGCGGGGCTGATGTTGAAGTCACGTTTAACCTTAAGGATATTCCTTATCCTGTTGCCCAGGGGTGTACCGCCGGGTTCCTGTGTCAGCAGGGATGCTATATCGGCATGGATTAGATTTTGATGCAGCAGCCTGGCCTGCGTGCTCTTGCCGCAGCCTTCGCAGCCTTCCAGGGTTATAAATAAGCCGGGGTATGATTGCATAGTTCCTTTTAAGGCCGGGGCGGTTCAGGCGTTGACTATCTTAACGCGCCGCCCGGGTTCCCGTCCCGAACTCATGGATGTAACTTCGTGCCTTTCAGCCAGCAAATGCTGCAAGCGGCGGATGAAGGCGTTCTGCGGGCTGAGGTCCATCTCTGGCTTGCCATTTTTCACCTGCTCAATAGCGTACATAGCCTCATTCATAGCTAAATCCAGGGCCTCATCCCTGGGGCCGGTGTAGACCATATCCAGGCAATGACGCAGGTGCTGGAGGCTGTTGCCCCGGGTGGCATAGACAGGGATGCCCTCGATTTCGGCGTCCCTTAATTTCTGCGGTTTGCGGCGGAAGTAGTTCCTGGTGGTGATCACCAGGTTAGATTTTCTCAGGTCATCGGTGATATCGATATCCAGCCCTTTTTCATGGGCAGCCTGCTCAAGAATAGGCCGGTTAATGCCGAAGAGATAGATGTGCAGCCTCTGTTTTTTGGCCTCATCCCCGCCGTGTTGCTCAGGTCTGGCTATAGCCTGCTCTTTTATAACATTGCCTTCCTGGTCCAGCCAGCGTACCTCCGACCTGGCTTCTTTGCCATGCAGCAATGAGTCGACGGCATGGGCAACATCCGAGTGCACCAGCACCTTATAGCGTTCCTGGATTTCAACCACAATGTCGAAAGTGGGGGGCGCTTTCCTCTCCAGCACCGATTTTTGTGTATGGCGGCGGCGTGCCTCCTCGTCACCCAGGGTTACCGTCTGGATGCCGCCGATAAGGTCCGACAGTGTGGGATTCATGAGGAGGTTTTCCAGGCTGTTGCCGTGGGCGGTACCGACCAACTGGACGCCGCGTTCAGCGATGGTGCGCGCAGCCTCGGCTTCCAGGCTGGTGCCGATCTCGTCGATAATGATAACCTCGGGCATATGGTTTTCCACCGCCTCGATCATGACTGCATGCTGCAGCGTGGGTGTGGGCACCTGCATGCGCCTGGCATGGCCTATAGCGGGGTGAGGTATGTCACCATCGCCGGCAATTTCGTTGGAGGTGTCAACCACGATGACCCGCTTCTTAAAGTCGTCGGCCAGCACGCGGGCAGTTTCGCGCAGGATGGTTGTCTTGCCGATGCCCGGAGGCCCCATGAGCAGGACATTTTTACCTGTTTCCACCAGGTCCTGGATTATTTTGGCTGTGCCCATGACAGCCCGGCCCACCCGGCTGGTCAAACCCACGATATTGCCTTCGCGGTTCCTGATGGCGGAGATTCGGTGCAGTGTGCGCGTCAGGCCGGCGCGGTTGTCGCCGCTGAAGGCGCCGATCAGGTTGGTGACATGCTGTATGTCTGCTTCGGTGACTTCGTGATCGCCCAGCAATATCTCGCGGTTGGGGAAACGCGCTTCAGGCAGCCGGCCGATGTCCATGACGATTTCCAGCAGGTCACCGTTTCCGATCTCCTGCTTGAGGTCCGAGGCGATGTGAGGAGGCATCACGGCCAGCAGCGAGTGGATATCATCGATGTTTACTGTCCGCAAGACGTCCTCCTGCTATTGTAATAGTAAAGCCATGGCAAGGTTGAGAACACAGCCGCTAAATTACCATCCCCTGGTAGCCAGCAGGCTATTTTCCGGGATACTCTTCATATCCAAGCCCGGCATGGCAGCGCCCAGCGACTTTGATACCTCGGCCAGGATGGCAGGATCGTTATAATGAGTGACCGCCTTAACAATAGCTATGGCACGCGCTTCAGGGTCGCTGGATTTAAATATCCCGGACCCCACGAATACGCCTTCGGCGCCGAGCTGCATCATCAGCGCCGCGTCTGCCGGGGTGGCTACACCGCCCGCGGCAAAGTTGACCACAGGTAATTTGCCGGTTTTATGAGCCTCGATGACCAACTCAAGCGGCGCCCCCAGCGACTTGGCCTCGGCGGGAAGCTCATCCGCGCTCATGGATTGCAGTCTGCGCAGGGCAGCCTGCACCGAGCGCATATGGCGTACGGCTTCTACGATGTTACCGCTTCCCGCTTCACCCTTGGTGCGTATCATGGCGGCGCCTTCAGACAGCCTGCGCAGCGCCTCGCCAAGGTCGCGGCATCCGCAGACAAAGGGCACCTTGAAATCGTGCTTCCAGACGTGATGGCTTTCATCAGCAGGTGTCAGGACCTCAGACTCATCAATAAAATCCACGCCCAGCGCCTGCAGCACCTGCGCTTCAACAAAATGGCCGATACGGCATTTGGCCATGACAGGTATTGTGACGGCTTTCATAATAGCCATGATTACGCCGGGGTCGGCCATGCGGGCCACCCCGCCCGCGGCGCGGATATCGGACGGTACACGTTCAAGCGCCATCACGGCGCAGGCGCCGGCGTTTTCAGCTATTTTAGCGTGATCAGCCGTGACCACATCCATGATGACCCCGCCCTTCAACATTTGGGCGAGGCCGGTTTTAACTTTCCAGGTTCCAGTATCCATATCTTCAAGCCCCTATTTATTTCGCAGCTTAACTACGATTGATTTATGCCTGTAAATAGATTATAGCATGTATATCAGCCAATTTGAATTTGTTATAATGTGCCATCAAATGGATGGTTGCCTCCCTTTCTACGGCAAATATTTTTCAGCGAGTAGTGAATAAACAGTGGAATACCAGAGAGACACCCTTGACAACGGTTTAAGGATCATAACTTGCCCCATGCCGCATACCCGGTCGGTATCTGTGTTATTTTTCGTTATGGCCGGGAGCTGCTACGAGCAGGACGGTGTGGCCGGTATCTCTCATTTCATTGAGCACATGTGTTTTAAAGGCACGCGCAAGAGGCAGAGCTCACACGAGATCAGCGAGGCCATTGAAGGGGTGGGGGGCATCATGAATGGAGGGACTGACAGTGAGATCACCTCTTACTGGTGCAGGCTGGCCAGCCGGCACTTTGAGATAGCGGTGGACGTGATTGTGGACCTGCTGCGCAACCCGCTTTTCCGCGCCGAAGATGTGGATAAGGAAAGGCAGGTCATTATTGAGGAAATCAATATGAGCCTCGATTCCCCGCAGCAGCGGGTGGGCATGATATTTGATGAGCTCATGTGGCCGGGGAAACCGATGGGCAGGGATGTCGCCGGCAACAAGGAAACGGTCAGCGCCATCACGCGGGAGCAGATGCTGCATTATCTTAACAACGCTTACACACCCAATAACATGCTGGTCAGCATAGCAGGTAATTTTGACAGCGAAAAAGCTATAGCGCTTATCCGGCAGGCCACCGCTGACTGGCAGGGGGGCATAGCGCCGGAATACCGGGCCAGCAACGTTGAGCAGGCCGGCCCGCGGACGAAAATCGAGTATCGTAAAACCGAGCAGGTAAACCTGGTGCTGGGAGTGGACGCCCCATCCATTTTCCATCCCGACAGGTTTGCCGCGGATTTGCTCAGCAAGATACTGGGTGAAGGGATGAGCAGCCGGCTATTTATAGAAATACGGGAGAAACTGGGCCTGGCCTATGATATCCACAGCGCTGTTGGGCATTCCCATGAAACAGGTGTTTTGGTTGTCCAGGCAGGGATCGATCCTGAACAAACGGAGAAAGCTATACAGGCTATTTTGCATCAACTGGCCCTGGTCAGGGATGGTGTATCCGCTGCCGAGTTGAAGAAGGCCCGGGAAATGACCATAGGCGGGTTGCTGCTCAGCATGGAGAGCAGCCGCAACGTGGCCGGCTGGTACGGCGCCCAGGAGGTTCTAACGGGCAAGATAATGACCATAGACGATGTTACCCGGGCCATCGATGATATCTCCCTGGAAGATATCAAGCGCGTGGCCGGGGATTTGTTTATAACCGAGAAATTGAACCTGGCAATTGTCGGCCCGATTAAAGACGACGGCTCTGTAGCTAAATTGATGACCTTATAAGGTGGCTGGTGCCCTGCTCGTTTTCGGCCATTTTACTCTCTTAGCATCCCGCCCGTCCTAATGGGGAGCAGTATATGAAGCACCCTACTTTCTGCCCACCGGGCAGACCGAGATACAGATGCCGCAGATTTCGTCATCGTTCTGGCCCGTAGCAGCCAGCGAGACCTCCTTTGCTTTATCCCGGCACCTAAAGGCGTCGTAAAACTCGTCCCGGTCAACTTTTGTGTTCCACAGCTTGCCGTTGGCGGCCCCGGCGGGGCATGCTTCGACGCAGACGTTGCATTTGCCGCACCTGCTTTTATCGATGGGCGGCTGCAGCGGCTTGAGCGGATGGTCGACCAGCACGGAGGCCAGCCTCAACCTGGCGCCGAATTTCACCGATATGAACAGGTCGCATTTGCCGATCCAGCCCAGGCCTGCGCGTGTGCCCACCATTTTGTGCGAGAAGTAGTGCCGCAGCGTCCGTGCGTACTCGGGCGACCGGTACAACTGGTTGGACGTGGGCGTAATTGACAGGCTCCTGATGCCCAGCTCATTTATCTTTGCGGCCAGGTCCGTCACCAGGCCTGACAAATAGGCATTGGTGTCCTTATACAGCCTGTAGTATTCCATGTTGGTGCCTTTGATGAGCGAGTCGATGACCGAATCGTCCAGTCTTTTGCCGATGCAGATGCCGTAGCCGTAGCCCTTGAAGCGCTCGTGCAGCAGGCCGGACAGGTCGGCCAGTCCCCAGATGTGCCGGCCGTCATCCGGTATAGTTTTACTTAGCAGCTCTACTATTCTTTCCTGCATTCAAACCTGCAGTGCCTCGATTTGTTCCACGAAATCGCACTCTTTGTCCCTAAAGCCGTAGCCGGTTTCGACCGGATTATGCAATACCAGGTATTGCTCATCTTTGTGAGAATACCGCGGCCAATGCGGGTTGCCGTCTCCGTTAGGGTCGCCTGTGCGGGCAAAACGCGCCCAGTAACCCGCCATTTGACCGGACAGCGCAATGTCTTCCTCTTCCAGTCCCGGCAAAGCCAGGAAGTGAAATACGAAGGGTATCTCCGCCGCATGGAAGCAGCCGAAGCGTTCCTTCCAATCCGGTATATCCGGTAGCTGGTAGAGAAAAAATTTAGGCGGCATGGAGAACAGGTAGCGGAAAGTCCGAGGCTGTATAACCGACATACTCCGAGCCATGCGCCGGGCGCCGCAGAAAAACCCGCTGCCGAATACACTGCAAGCCGCCTGCCCGGCGCTATCGGCGTCATTCGCGGCATACTCCTCAAGCACCCTGTCCCGCGCCTCGCCGAAGGCCTTTTCCACGAACCGCCTGTAGCGGCCGGGATCTTCTGGTCCATGGAACAATAGCAGCCGGAAAAGTGTTCCTTCATCCGCCGTTGTCCCTGTCATGAAGGGCACGTTATGCTGCTTTCCCTGCCGGAATGTTTCTGCGGGCGAGCCGTGGAGCGCATGCCCGTCTATAATCAGGTGGTTGAGCTGCCAGCTACCCGTAAAACCCACCCCGTCCGCGTCTTCCTGGATGGACTTGAACCACTCTTCAACCAGCCCCTGCGCCGGCAGCGCGCGCATCTTTTTGAGGGTACCTTTACCTCCGTCAAATCCAAGCTTGCGGGCAAATCTCAAGCCTAAAGATTCCGCGCTGGCCAGGTGCCTGTTGGACTCGCCCAGCTTCCTTAATAGGGGAGGTGTATTACCGCAGCTCTGGGCTATGGCGCGCTGGAAAAGGCCGCCGGCCAGGGGCGACGATAGCAGGGCAATCACACTCGCTCCCCCTGCCGACTCACCGAAAATAGTCACATTGCCGGGATCGCCACCGAAATTCCCTATATTCGACTTGACCCATTCCAGGGCAAATAGCTGGTCCAGGATGCCGTAGTTACCAGAAATGCGGCCGGGTGATTCCGCGGTCAATTCCGGGTGCGCCAGGAATCCCAGTGCGCTCAGCCGGTAATTGATGGTCACGACGATTATGCCCAGCGAAGCGAAATACGTTCCGTCGTAAAGAGGAACGGACCCGGAACCGGTATTGAAGCTGCCCCCGTGTAACCAGACCATCACCGGGAGCGGGTACGGTCCGGGCTTTTCAGGGGCCCAGATATTCAGATTCAGGCAGTCGTCGCCCATCCGGCCAAAAGCAGGGAAGATCAAGGTATCCTGCGGGCAAATGCAGCCGGCTTTCGTAGTAACCAGGGGGTCTTTCCAGGGCAGGGGCGGCTGAGGAGGCCTCCACCGCAATGCTCCCACCGGTGGAGCCGCGTAACGGACGCCCTTAAAATTGGCGACGCCCCCAAAAACATAGCCCGTCACGGGCCCGTTCTCAGTCTCAACTGTCTTTTCAGGCAGGCTGGCTATGAATTCATCAAACTTACTCATCAGGGACACCCCCTTTATGTCGCATTATTATAGGTGATATCATCGCGTAATTGGAACCCCCCTCCATCCGGTATCCTGACGGGCAGAAGTTCTATATTTCGCCGCAGCCCTCTCCTGGCAGGCCCGCTTCTTCCTCTCGCACAGGTCACTCCTCCATTTGAAATCGCTGACAGCGTGATACTGGTACAGGCATCTCTTAACCACAGAGGCTGCGTCTTCTTCGTTCAGCCTTGATAAGATTAGTACATGCACTTCGTGTTAAAATAGGATATTCAATTCACATAAAATTCGAGGAGGTATGCGTCATGGGTAAGATCTACGGCGGCCATCTGGTTGCGCGGTATCTAAAGCAAGTTGAAGGGGTTGACACCGTGTTCGGGTTGAGCGGGGGGCATATCGACCGCATCTTCGACGGGTTCTACGAATACGGCATACGGCTGATAGACGTGCGGCACGAGCAGGCGGCGGTGATGATGGCCCATGCCTGGTCCATCTTTAAAAATGAGCCGGGCGTCTGCATCGTCACGGCGGGCCCCGGGTTCACCAACTCACTCACCGGGCTGGTCAATGCGCACATGGAAAATGCCCCTGTGGTCATGTTGAGCGGCATGTCGCCGATCAGGGACAGGGAGAAGGGCGCCCTGCAGGATATGAGCCAGGCCGACATGGTGAAATCGGTGGTCAAGTGGCACGGGATATGCCACGACACCAGGCGCATACCGGAATACATTTCCAAGGCTTTTCGCGTGGCCATGTCGGGCCGGCCCGGCCCGGTCTTCCTGGAACTGCCCCCCGACGTCCTCAACATACAGGTAAACGAAGAGGAGATAACGTGCCCACAGAAAGCCTGCAAAACGTATAAATCCGTGGCGGACCCCGAGGCCATCAAGGAGGCCGCCGGCCTGATAAATTCGGCAGCCAAGCCCCTGCTGATCGGAGGCAGCGGTGTCGCCTTCAGCGGTTGCGATAAAGAATTGAAGGAATTTATCGCCAAAACGGGCATCCCCTTCGTCCTGATGAATAACGGCAGGGGCACCCTGCCGGACGAACACCCGCTCTCGATATGGGATGGTGGGCAGATGGCCCTGTTGTCGGCGCTGCCGATGGCCGACCTGGTGATCGTGCTGGGCATACGTTTCAACTGGCTGCTGTTCTTCGGGCAGGTGTTCCCCGCCGCCAAAGTAGTGCGTGTCGACGTGGAACCCTCCGAATTAGACAGGAACAGGTGCAGTGATATCGGGTTGGCCGGCGACATCGCGCTTACCCTGCGCGAACTCAACAAGCTGGTGACGAAAAAGGACCACGGCGCGTGGATGAAAGCATTGAAAGAAGCCTATTTGCCCATGTCGGCGGCTGAGATCGGGCAGAGAGAAAAGGCAACCGCGCCCATACATCCCGTGCGCCTCATGGAGCAGGTACGGAAAGCGGTACAGGGCAGCCCCATATATATCGTGGATGGCGGCGACACCTCGTATTTCGCCCTGACCGGGCTCAAGGCTAAGGAGAAGTCGGACATCATAGGCGGGGCGGCGGGCCTTTTCGGCTGTCTCGGTACCGGCGTGCCCATGGGCATAGGCGCCAAGGTCGCCAGGCCTGACAAGGCGGTGGTCGTGATCAGCGGCGACGGTTCCTTCGGCCTCAACGCCATGGAGTTCGACACGGCGGTGCGGCACAAAATACCCTTTGTGTGCGTGATTGTCAACGACCAGGCCTGGGGCATGATCAAGCACGGGCAGGAGATAACCTACGGGCCGCAGAGGGTGGTGGGTTCAGAGCTGGGCATCGTACATTACGAGGAAGTGGTCAAGGCTTTGGGCGGCCACGGCGAATTCGTGGTAAAGGACGAGGAGATCATTCCGGCCATCAAGCGGGCGCTGGACTCGGGCAAGCCGGCCTGCGTAAACGTGCTCACCGACCCCACCGTCACCAGCCCCGGCACCCTGCTGCTGGTCGACGGTCTGAAAATGGAATAGCTGTTAGAAAGGGGGATAGTGGAGATGAAGTCCTTACAGTTCTCCGTTAGCGTGCCTCAATACCTGGCGCTCACATTCCTGGGCGCCCTGAACAGGCGCCTTTTCTACAGCGGGCCGCTGGCGACCGTGCGCCTGGTGGACGCGCCCGAGCCGGCGTTGCCCTCTCCCGACTGGGTGAAGGTCAGGACGCTGATGTGCGGCTTTTGCGGCAGCGACCTGAACCTCATACTGCTCAGGGAATCTCCTACAGCGTCGCCCTTCTCGTCTTTCCCCTGCACCATGGGGCACGAGATATGCGGGGAAGTGGCGGAGACAGGCAGCGGCGTCCAGGGCTTCAAGCAAGGCGATGTAATAATTCTCATGAATCCCCTGGGCTGTTCGACGCGAGGGATTGCGAATCCGTGCAAGAGCTGCCGGGAGGGGCGCCCCTCCAACTGCGAGAACATGGCGGAGGGCAAGCTGGCGCCCGGCATGTTCACCGGGATCTGCCGCGACACGGGCGGGGGCTTCGCGCCTTACTTTATCGCCCACAAGGACCAGCTTTTCAGGCTGCCGGAGGGGATTTCGATCAGGGAAGCCGCGGTATTTGAGCCACTTGGAGTGGCGCTGCAGGCGGTACTCGAGAACCGGCCACAGGATGACGACCGGGTGCTGGTGATCGGGGCAGGTGTGATAGGCAACCTGGTTGTACAGTCGATACGCGCCCTGGGCTGCCAGTGCCAGGTTACGGTGGCCGAGCCCGACCGTTTCGCTGCTGACATGGCGCTGAAGGCAGGGGCGGATAAGCTGATCCCGGGCGGCGACTTACTCAAGCATACTGTCGAGATAACCGGGGCACGGGCCTACAGGCCGATGATTGGAAAGGAGGTCTTAATGGGCGGGTTTTCGAAGATCTTCGACTGCGTGGCCAGCGGCTTCACCCTGTTCAACTCCATGAGGGCGCTGGGGACAGGCGGCACGCTGAGCATGGTAGGAATCGGCAAGGACGTGAAGCTCGACCTCACTCCGCTGTGGCTCAAGCTACAGACCATCAAGGGGGCGTATTCCTCAGGTTACGTACAGTATGAAGGTGAGAAGAGGCATATCTTTGAGATAGCTTCAGGGATGGTCAAGCTGAAAAAGATAAATCTCGAGGGCATGGTGACGCACACTTTCAAGCTTGAAGATTACCGCCGCATGATAGAGGTCAACTTGCACAAGGGAAAATACCGGGCCTTAAAGACGGTGGTGTCGTTCCTGTAGGGGCGTTCCTTCAGGTGCGCCCGTCTTCACCCGCCCCTACAGATTGCTTCGTCGCTGCGCTCCTCGCAATGACGAACGGATACGTCTGTTATTGCCGGTACCCCTTCCTCTGCAGTAATACCTCAATGAACGCGTCGGCGCGCGCTTCGAACTGGGCCATCGAGAAGTTGGCGGGGTCCATATGGTCGGCCTCGATGACCACCGAGGGCACGCCCAGTTCCTCCTGCAGCGCCCGCTTGATGTCCATCTGACCCAGCGTGATGGGCAGGCAGGACTTATTGGAGTGCAGGATTACGCCATCGATGTGGTAGTCGCGGCAGGCCCGCAGCACCATCTCCTTCCTCCTTTTCATCGAGACGCAGGACACCATGGGATACGACTGGAGTGATTTCATGGCCAGCGCCTCCAGGGGGTTGGCCGTGTCGAGCCGTATGGACCAGGCCGCCGAGTAGGTCTCGGCCACCACCACACCCCCGTATTTCTCGAAGTAGTTGAAAAGGCCCAGGTTGTACCACAGCGGTATATTATCCCAGAACAGCCGCACCTTCTCCTTCGCGATTATGCCAATCCCCTTCTCGGCGCGCTGTTTTACCTCGTCCCTGACCCGGGTCAAATAATCCACGGCGAGCTGAGTACCCTGCCGGGTGACCATGACGAACATCAGCCCCACCTCCGCGGCTGAGATGGGTGTGGGCAGGCAGCGCCGGAATGACGTTATCTCGTCCCAGAGGGCGCAGGCCTGGTCGGACAGGCGCACCACCTCCGCGAGGCGGCCGTGGTCCAGCTTCCGGCCGGTCACCCTGGTGAGGAATTCGACGATGCGGTTAATCTCGCTGAGGGCATAATCGATGTGGTAGCGCTGGATATCCTCGATGGGGACCTGTGGCAGGTCGGCCTTGAAGACCTTAGCGCCGGGAAAGCGGCGGGCGATATACTGGAAATTCTTCATAGTAGGGACGCAGCCCGCGCCCGGCATAAAGATCATATCGGGTTCCGGCAGACCCCCCAGAGGCACCCCTTCCTCTCCCATCATGCCGTTGATGTAGCCCACGCAATTCCTCAGGTAACCGCAGAGGTCAGGGGAAAACCCCATAGAGTCGGCGGCCTGGTAATTTCTGTCGATCAACCCGAAGGCGGCGCAGACGGGCGACCAGTTCTCGGGGAAGGCCGGTTGCAGGTCCATGGCGTAGAAGATCTCGATGAGGCCGTTCATGGGCGGCATCCAGCCCACCGGCTTGCCGCTCCGTTTGGCCTCGTGTCCTTCCAGGTAGAAGCCGGCCACGATCTGCTGCAGTTCCTTAGCCGTGGCCAATCTCTTGGTAGATTTCCGCGTGTTATCCATCTTATCCCCCGATCATCTCGAAGAAGGCCCCGAAGCGTGTTTTAAGTTGGCCCTCGATATTGCCGCTCTCGTCCATCTCGACTAATAGTACAGGGATTCCAGCGTTTTTCAGTTCGGCAGCCAGCGCCGGGTAGTCGGCCAGGTGGGGCGTACAGAATTTCTGGAAGAGGAAGATGGCACCCCTGGCGCCCGATTTTTCCAGCAGTGCCCTGACTTGTGGGACGCGCTCCTGGACGGTTGAGCGGGCCGGGCAGGGAAAGCGCTGGATATAGCGGTCGATCAGCCGGTCCATGGGGTCCGCGCCCGAGCCGTCGGCCGGCTGGCAGTAGCGGTACCCGTTGCAGAGGTCGTCGGCCACCACCCGGCCGCCGGCTGCCTCCAACAGGTCGAAGATCCACAGTTGCTCGACTAAGCTGCCGGATACCAGCACCGGTATGCCGCTGGGAGTAGCAGCTTTAATATTTCCCAGGGCGCCGGTGAGGTTGGTGAGGAGTACGAGGTACTCTTCCGGGGGCAGCGAAAAGCCGGCCTCGAGTATCGTATAAAAGCCGCTGGCCGGTGGCACGAAGATGTCCCGCAGGCGCAACTCGTACAGGCGGAGCAGTGTTCTCCTGATTTCAGCGTAAAGGTCGAGGGAACGCTCCAGCGAAGCCGGATCGGTCTGGCCGCCTATCCCGGCGAGCTTGTCAATGAGTTCATTGAGGGTGTGCCGGTAGAAAGTCCTGGCGGCCGGGCCGGAGTTATAGGGCAGGGGCACGGTGTGGAAGAGACCCGGCCCGGCATTCTCCTGCCAGATACTCAGCATGCCGCAGGGCGTATCGCAGGTGTAGCCCTGTATTACGCCGGAGAGGTATTTGTACTCGCCGCGCAGCGCCCTTTCCAGCGAGGTGCGCATATAGGGGCAGACGAAATTGGGGACTAAGGAGCTGGCCAGTTCCACCCGTATCGTCCCGCCGTAGATCCTCACTGGCAGGAATCCTGCCGCGTGGATCAGTTCGATCGGGGTATAGGTGCAGAACCAGCCCAGGGCCTGCTGTTTTTTCGCGTGGCGGGCGAGCCGCTCCGCCCGGTTGCTGACAGCGCCCGCGAAAGGGCTGAGATCGATGTGTGACCTGGTTAACCCGGTACTATCCGTCATAAACCACTTACCGATTAAAATTGTTCATTATTAACAGCGGTGTCAGTTTCTCAAGCACCGCCGGGATTGTCAAGGCGGTATTGGCGCAACTATTTATCACCTCACGTGTGATAAATACATTTCTCTCTTAGCGTCCCGCCCGTCTTAATGGGGAGCAGTATACCTTTAAAGCCTATTAAATAACTAACGCCTGCATAACCTGTGCTATACTGGTGCCAGGATCACAAACGCTGATAACAACCAGCAGCCAATAGTATGAATTATTTTTATGCACTGCTTGAGTCGCTCTTCATCCTGGTTACGCTGGTTTTGCTGACACTTCTGCTGAGATGGCGCCTGGTACTCTGCTCTGAACATCAAACGCTCTTCTCCAGGCTGGTGACCGATTTCGCCTTACCGGCGCTGATATTCTCGAATCTTTCCCGGCAGGCGATAGATATCGAAAAACTCCTGCCTGCGCTTATCATGATGGGCACCATCCTGATTGCCTGCTCGCTGGGCCTGGCCGCCGGCAAGATACTAAAAATGGATAAAAAATCCCTGGGCGCCTTTGTCCTGGTATCCGGCTGGGGCAGTTCATCCACCCTGGGTTACGCCCTGATCATGCAGTGCTTCGGCAACAACCCGGCAGCCATGCAGGATGCCTTAATAATAAGCGAATTAGGCGCCGGCGTACCGTTGTTTCTGCTGGCCATCCCGCTTGCCATGTATTTCGGGCGGGAGCATGCAGACAAGCGGGATATGCTAACTTCGGTGGCGGAGTTCTTCCGCTCCCCGATGTTCATTGCCCTGGTCCTGGGCATAGCCTTTTCCTTCCTCAAACTGCCTGCGGAAAACATCCTGGTGAAAACAATTTACAGCCTGCTGGGCATAATCGGCGATTCCATAGAGGTTTTTACAGCGTTTGCCGTAGGGTTAATGCTTCAGAAGATACCTTTCAGGCGGCTGTTGCCGCCCATTGCCGCGCTGTTTGTTATCAACTTGATAGCTGAGCCCCTGATAGCCCTGGGAGGGGCGCACTTATTCGGCCTGTCGCAGCTTGAAGACCAGGTCCTGGTACTGGAGGCGGCCATGCCCGCGGGCGCCATTGCGGCCGTGGTTGCCGCGCGTTATGGATGCAATGGAGGACTTGCTTCCGCGCTGGTTATCGCGATGTATGTTTTGAGCCTGGGGACAATCCCGCTTATCTATTTATTGACCATCAGCATATAGTAAAGTAGTGTCTTTCTGAAAACACGCCGGACATCATAGCCGCCCACATTGCCTTTCCCTATCCATTCTGATAGTCTTTCCGCTATGGCAAAATTAGAACACCTCTTCTCCCCGTTGAAGGTAGGCAGCCTGCGACTGAAAAACCGCATAGTGCTGTTGCCCATGGCGCTCTACGCCGATAACGGTTATCCGTACGGCCGTCAGACTAAGTTTCTACTGGAGCGGGCGCGGGGTGGGGCCGGTGTAGTCTGCATGCCGCTGAACCTCCTGCCCAAAGGCTTTGAAATTACCGGGTCCATGACTTGTGATATCTCGGAAGATGTTTATATCAAGCCGCTGAAAGAGTTGATTGCGCGGGTACATGATTGCGGGGCCCCGGTAGTCGGGCAGCTTATTACACTGATGTTCTGGCGCAGGGATGCAGGGTCCGCCCTGGAAGTTGTAGGCCCCTCCGAGGTAGCCCTGCGTCCCAAGGCGCATAAGCCGCGTGCCCTGACGGTGGAGGAGATCCACCTCTTCAGCAGCCAGTACGCTGAGGCTGCGCAGCGGGCCAGGGAGGCCGGTTTCGACGCCGTGGAGATCATGGGCGGCATCGGGGGGACCATCAGCAGGTTCATGTCCCCTATCGCCAACCGGCGCACCGATGATTACGGAGGCAGCTTCGAGAATAGGATGAGGTTCCCCCTGGAGATAATGGAGAAATGCCGGGCGGCGGCCGGGAGGGACTACACCTTCCTGTGGCGCTATTCGGGCCATGAATGCGTTGATGGGGGCTACGGCGTGGAGGAAGCCTGTGAGATAGGCCGCGCCCTGGAAAAGTCCGGGTCGGGCTGGCTTAATTTGCAGGTGGGGTGGCACGATACAACGGTCCCGCTGGTTACCAAAGAAGTGCCGCAGGGACACTTTGTATATATCGCGGAGAAGATCAAGAATTCCGTCAACATCCCCGTGGTCACCGGATACCGGATCACCGACCCCGAGATGGCCGACCGCATCATAGCCGGAGGCCAGGCCGATCTCATCGGCATGGCCCGTGCCCTGATCAGCGATCCCGAATTGCCCAATAAGGCCGAGGCCGGCCGTTTCCACGCCATAAACAGGTGTATCTGCTGCTGCCGCTGCCTGGACCAGGGGTTGGCGCAGCATAAACCGGTGGAGGTATGCAGCGTTAATGCCAGGATGGGGGATGAGATACTGACCGATATCCAGCCGGCAAGCCGTGCTAAGAAAATCCTGGTTATCGGCGGCGGAGCGGCCGGGATGGAAGCCGCCAGGGTTGCCGCGCTGAGGGGGCACAGAGTGACCTTGTGGGAGAAGTCAAACCGCCTGGGCGGGCTGCTCCACTACGCCAAAACCCCTTCCGGCAAGTGGGAAATCGGCTATCTTATCGACTACTTAGGCAATCAACTCAAGGAGCTTAAAGTAGACGTGGTCCTTAACAGGGAAGCTGATAGCAGTTCCATCATCAATGAAGGGGCTGACGCGGTCATCCTGGCGACGGGATCAAAACCGTGTATTCCCCGCATACCGGGCATTGACAGGGCCGGTGTGATAACAGCCATGGAGCTGTTGAGCGGGGAGAAAAAGGCGGGTGGTAAAGTGGTGGTTATCGGCGGTGGGAGCATAGGCTGCGAGATCGCCGAGATGCTGGCATCCGAAGGCAAGAGGGTGACCGTGCTGGAGATGCTGTCCAAGATCGGCCTGGATATTGGGCCGACCGAACGGTTCATCATGGTTTCGTCGCTGAGGGAGAAAGGCGTTGCCCTGCAGGTTAATGCGGAAGCTACCGGGATAAGCGCTGCCGGCGTGGAAGCGGTCTGCGATGGGAGCGACAGGTTGTTCGAAGCAGATACGGTCATTATAGCCACAGGTATGCAGCCTGCTAATGACCTTTCCACCGCCCTGGCAGGCAAGCTGCCCGAGGCCTATTCCATCGGCGACTGCGTCGAAGCAAAGCGTATTGGCGAAGCCGTCAAAGACGCCTACCGCGTAGCTTTAAGGCTATAAAATCTGACGTTCCGCTGGTTTATAATTCACCACAATCCTTGATAAGTATCCTCCCGCCTTGCGGCTACTTTTAACACTGTGGCCAAATGAGCTTTATCGTCTCTTGCGTATAAGGTATTCCTTCTTAAAGGCCGCCCAGTCCAGGGTGTCTCCCTTTTCCTGGAGAGCTTTCAGCCCATCCCTGATATCCTCTTCATCCTCTAAATGTTCGTAGATCAGTTCC
>CAIYTC010000231.1 GCA_903929005.1 uncultured Dehalococcoidia bacterium
GTAATAGTTGTTTCTTGACCCAGGGGGCTTATCTGTAAATGCGCTAATTAAACCTTGGTGGATAGCTTGGCATTTCCCGTCAGAGACACGTGGACATTGCTGCCACACTTCGGGCAGGTCACTTCAATAGTAATGACGGGCTGGCGCATGACCCTCTCGATGAGGGTAGAAACCATCGTGTCCAGCTGGTCGATGCGCTTATACATCATTTCCAGCCGTTTCTCCATTTGAACCAGCTTATCAATCTGTTTGTTTGCTTCCTCGAATTTATTGTCCATCTCCCGATATCCGCCCTCTAACTAATTATTAATAGAAATAAAGAGGAGAACCCATGATGTCCTCCTCTTTAACCATCAGGTTAGCTTAATACTACAGGCCCTTTTCCTGTACCCCCATTTGGATCAGAATATCTTTTTCTTCCTTCAACTTCTGTTGGGAAATAGTGCCCAGGGCATTCTCTATATAGTTCATATAGTGTTCTCGCGCCTGAGGCGATTCACGAAGGGCTATCATTGCATTTTTCCATTCATCTTCATAGAGTTCCTCCAAACGGCCTGGCGGTAACGGGAACTCCGTTTCAATCAGAGCCTGTGCCCTTTCCTTAACACGATCTTTTACCGCTCTTTCTATACTGGCGAAAGAAAGGAAATTCAGATCTTCATAAGGCCGTGGTTTAAATTGCTCAGTTGCCATTAGTACGACCTCCCTCTCATTCTTTTCATGACTTTATGATATTCTGCAAATAATACAATGTCAAGCCATTTAAAAGCTTCTGCTATTATTGCCCACGCCTCGGCACGGATTTTTAACTCACTATGCTTTGACAACATGATAGCCAAGGCATAAAATTAATTCACTTTCTGCGGGAGTAACTCAGTGGAAGAGTTCCTGCCTTCCAAGCAGGCTGTCGCGGGTTCGAATCCCGTCTCCCGCTCCAACCTTTTTCTTACGCTTGTAATAGCTTTGTCTAACCCTTCCAGAATTACTCATTTGCAATTCTCTTTTTTCCGTCGAAATTAATTATTACACAAATTTTGCGTGACATATTTTTTATATGGCTATGGTGTATGTGGCTACGGTTGTTTCTGCTTAAACAAAGTGTTATCCTTGGAATTATCGAGAGGTGATCTATGGGGATAAAAGATCTGATCCTTAAGGAAATTGATAAGGTTCCTGAACAGCATCTTTCTGAAGTATTGGATTTCATCCGTTCATTTGATGAAGGCATGGCATTAAAAGACAATTTAGGTTCAGCCATAGCCAGTGAAACTTCGCTAAAAAAGGACTGGCTGAGACCGGAGGAAGACAGGGCTTGGAAAGATTTGTGAAAGGCGATGTGGTTGTCGTACCTTTCCCTTTCTCTGACTTGACCCGCTCCAAAAGACGGCCCGCTTTGGTTGTCGCGGAATTAGAAGCAGATGACTTGATCCTCTGCCAGATAACCAGCCAGGACATCAGAGATAATTACGCAACATCATTGGATGAAACTGATTTCGAAAGCGGGACTATCAAGCAGAAAAGCAATATTAGACCAAATCGAATATTTACTGCAGACCGGCATATCGTAATTTATCGTGCGGGTCATCTTAAATCAGACAAAATAAGGGAAACTATAAATATTATACTTGATATTTTACAGAATTAGCCCGTTCGTTGTTGCCTGTCCGGCAAGTATGCTAAAGCCTGGCACATAAGGGATCCGGGGTCCTAAAACCGGTCACTCCTTCCAAGCAGGCTGTCGCGGGTTCGAATCCCGTCTCCCGCTCCATCGTATCTAAATAGACGCCTGAGCTTAAGCGACTACTATGCCTTATCAACCCCGGACATGATAGTGTACCTTACCCACTCAGTTTGAGAACGTGGGTTACGGCGCAATGGAAAATGGTACTGCGCTATCTTAACGTTACCAGCACCATTACTTCTTTTTTACTTGTGCCCGCCTGGTTGGTGGCACTCAGTTCAAAGGTTAACCATTGCTGCTCCAACCCCTTTTTCCACATATATAGAGCCATATCTTGCGACATTGAAGAATTGGGGGGAAGGTTCTCATAAACGGGTAGATCAAAGGGTGTCATGGTGTACGGGTCCATGCATTTTAACTTGATCGTTACTGTAGACGCCCCTGTCACATTCCAGAACACGGACACTTGCATGTCAGCATAGACTGCCTCTGGAATGACCATAAAATCCACTATTACCGGGGGTATTTCCTGGATCGGGATCTTACTTATTACCTCAATACCTCCAACCTTTCCAATTTGTTTAATGGTGTTGACGGTAACCGTCACTGCTTTTGTTGATTTGCCGGAATTGCCTGTTGCCGTAATGGTATATGTCGTAGTCGCGGCCGGTATAACCACGGCGGTGCCGGAAGGCTGGACTGTGCCCACACCGTTGTCGATAGTGATGGAGGTTGCCCCACTGACGACCCAGAACAGCGTTGCTGTTTTTCCAGCAAGTATAGCCGTAGGGCTGCCCATGAATGCCTCAATCTTGGGTGCCAGGATGGCAATTTCAGATATCTTCCTCGCGCCCGGCGGCAGCAACAAGCCGGACTTGATGGACTTAACATTCACTGTAACGGAACTATCCTTGGTGCCATTTGGATTTGTGGCAGTTAGATTATATACCGTGGATTTAGCAGGCTTTACTGTAACGGACCCTGAAGCCTGCACATCCCCTATGCCCTGGTCGATGGCTGCCGTGGAGGCCCCGGATATCTTCCAGGACAGTGTGGACGAACCTCCTACGTCAATTTCGGTTGGACTGGCGGTGAAGCTTGCAATCTCAGGAGACTTGGCCTCCTGCCCGGCTGGAACATTTACGTTGATGCAGCCCAAGAATAGGACGATAAGTAAAACCGGTAACAATCTCAGCATCCAAATACCTCCTCGCATGTATTATCTACCCTGATTGTAAAACTTACCACACAATAAAGTTACTGTCAACCGTTGGCCGGTTGCGATTTTCTCGGCACTTTCCTGTCTAAGCTGGGATTCCCCATATCAATTTCTCAATCAGTCGATTATCATCACTTATCGCTCTTGGTCAGCATAATATGCCGTAATTGTCCGGTTGTCAATGACCCCTCCGGAGCCGCCGGGCATGGTACACCACTCGTCCACCCATTTTGATCAGCTGTGTCTGCAGACTGCGCAATGACCGGTCCTTGATTGGCTTGGGCAAAACCAACCGGCGCAGGAAGTTCCCCAGGTTGTAGGCCAGAATGAATAGCTGGAGCCGCACCTGGTTAGCCACAAACCTGTGGCAGGAGAGGCGGGTCCAGTTCTGAGCATACTTGCCTTCCTTAATCCACTGCTCCGCAGTCCTCCGCCTGTGAAGCAGTGAGCAAATGAATCTTTTTGCAAATGCAGCCTCACACCTTCAGAATACCGGGAAAAAGGTTTAGTATTATAATTCTTAACGGCAACCGGGCATTTTTCTGCAATTTTGACGGGTAGTTCACGCGACTTGAAAGGTCCCTCTCACGGATTACAAAGAGTTGCGGCCACAGGCCGGGAACTATCAGCCGGCCTTAAATTATAAAGGAGAGTGTTATGTCAGAAGAAATGTTTGTACCGGAGTGGACTAAGACCCCGCCTCAACCGGGTTCCTACAGGTCTATCACGAAGATAGGCAGGCCGGATCAGATCAAGGTGCCATCGAACAGGTACTTTGCACTGCTGAAAAAAGAGCTCGAGCTTGACGATGCTTATTTCGCCGAGAAATGCGACGGGAACCAGCCGGTGGGCCCGGTACCTCCATCGAACCTCGACAACAGTGTCCTGCAGGAGCTAACCGGTATTGTAGGAAGCGAAAATGTGCGGACCGATGACTACAGCCGGGTGAAATACAGTTACGGAAAACTGGCCGAGGAGACGTCCCCCCTCAAACGAGGCGTGTTGCACGAGATTACAGGGGCCGCGGTGCACCCGCGCGACAAAGAAGATGTTAAGAAAATAGTGGCCTTCTGTAACAGTAAGAAAATCCCCATCTACGTATATGGTGGAGGATCCGGCACGACCAAGGCTCTGCTCCCCGAGAGGGGCGGCATAACACTGGTGCTCAACACTCACATGAACAAGGTGCTTGAGGTAAATGAATTAAATTCCACCTGCCGGGTGCAGGCGGGCTGCATGGGACCGGACCTGGAAAATGCCCTGAATAACGCACCGGGGAAATTCAACACGCTCCACCGGTTCACCGAGGGGCATTTCCCCCAGTCCTTTGAGTTGTCCAGCGTAGGCGGGTGGGTAGTCACCTCTGGCAGCGGGCAGGCCTCAACGTACTACGGTGAGCCTGTTAACCTGGTACTCAGCGTTGAAGTTGTGACCCCTCGCGGAGTCATCAACACCATCGATTATCCAAGCACCGCCACCGGGCCAAGGGTAATGGACATGTTCAAGGGCAGCGAAGGGGCATTCGGGGTAGTGGTGGAGCTTACCATCAAGATATTCAGGTATATGCCCGGGAACAGGCGGTATTTCAGCTTTATCTTCCCGGACTTTGCGAAGGCCATCGAGGCAGCCAGGGAGATATGCCAGGGACAGTTCGGCCTCCCCGCGGTATTGAGAGTCTCGGATGCCGAGGAAACTGACCATGCCATGCAGATGTATCCGCAGATGGCATCGGTTGAATGGTTTTTGAAGACGAGGGGGTTGTTGCCGGGGAAGCGTACTCTCTGCATGGGCACCATAGAGGGAGACCGCGATTTTACCGCACTGGTGGGCAAGAAGATAAGCAGGATAGCCAAAAGCCGGGGCGGCATGAGTATCGGCGCAAGAGGAGCAAAGACCTGGGAAAAGGAGAGGTACCTGTCATTCCTGATAGGCGAGACCGTCACAGATTACAATATCCTGATGGAAACCGTTGAAACCCCGGTGAGATGGGACAATCTTCATCATATCCATGACTACGTCATGGCCTATGCTCATTCTGTCCCCGGGACCATGTGCATAAGCCACGCGTCCCATTTCTATCCTTACGGCACCAACCTCTATTTTATCTTCGGTATTAAAGGGAGCGTAGAGGATTACATAGCTTACAGGACAGGGTTGGTGGATGCCATGGTCAAGGCAGGTGGGACTCCCAGCCACCATCACGGCGTGGGCAGGCTGATGAACCAGTGGATGGAATCTTTCCTCGGTAAAGAGGAGATGGACGCGCTGCGGGCTATGAAAAAACATTTCGATCCCAACAACATCATGAACCCGGGCGGAACCCTGGGACTGGACATCCCGGATAACCTGAAGAGATAGAATAATCCTATCTCATAGGTATGAGCGATTGCGCAAGCGCCTGGAAAAATAACAAACAGGGAGTAAGCGGATGTCAGTAAAAATAGAAGACCTGTTTTTGGTTTTTGACGCCGGGACACAGTCCATACGCAGTGGGCTGATAGACGTGACCGGAAACATGCTGGACTTCGTAAAAATCCCCGTACAACCCTATTTTTCCGAGAGGAAAGGATGGGCTGAGCAGCGCCTTGAGTACTACTGGGAGAAGTTCTGCGAAGCGAGCGGTCAGTTAATCCGGAGGAACGGTGGCCTGATCAACAGGGTGAAGGCGGCCGCCATCAGCTCCCAGCGGGGGACCTACATCAATCTGGATAAGGATGGGAATCCCTTGCGCCCGGCCATAACGTGGCTGGATGAAAGGCTTACCCCGCAATATAAGTGGGCGCCCTGGCATCTGGAGGCAGGGATCAAGGCTTTAGGTTGGTTTGATAATCTTGATAAAACGGTCAGGCGATGCTATTCAAACTGGATCAGGCTGTGCCAGCCTGAGATCTGGGACAAGACCCATAAGTATGTCCTGATGTCAGGGTACCTGAACTTCATGCTCACCGGCAGTTTTGTGGAATCCCTGGGCTGCAACTTCGGATACCTGCCGATAAACAGGAGGACATATCGCTGGGCGGATAAAAATGACCTGGTCAATTTGGTCTTCCCTATCGAGCGTGACAAGCTGCCCGACCTGGTTGCCCAGGGTGAAATCCTGGGACGAATTTCGAAGCGGGCGTCGGCTGCAACAGGCGTCCCCGAAGGCTTGCCTTTAGTGGCTTCGGCCGGCGACAAGCAGTGCGAGGTGCTCGGCACAGGATGTATTAGCAGCGATATCGCCTGCCTGAGTTTCGGAACGTGCACAAGCATAAGCACAGTAACCGGCGCCTACGTCGAACTGAAACCCAATTTTATTCCGTATCCGGCAGCGATGCCAGGCTACTATTCTCCCGAGGTATCGGTTTTGAGGGGCTTCTGGATGGTCAGTTGGTTCAAGGAGGAATTCGGCCTGAAGGAGCAACTGATGTCCCTGGAGAAAAATGTCTCTGCGGAAAAGCTGCTGGACGAATCAATAGTCAATATCCCGCCGGGATCGGCGGGACTGATGCTCCAGCCCTACTGGTCTCCACATCTGTGGATATGCGGCGAGGAAGGGAAAGGCTCGATAATAGGTTTCTCCCCTATGCACACACGGGCCCATCTTTACCGGGCCATACTCGAAGGGATCATGTACGGATTAAGAGAAGGCGCGGATATCTTTGCCGGCAAGCTGAAGAGGCCGTTCTCGAAGCTGCGGGCCTCGGGGGGCGGTGCGCAGAGCAAGATAGTAACGCAGATTGCAGCCGATATATTCGGCCTGCCCGTAGAAAGTCCCAAAGCACCTGAGACAGGATCACTTGGCGCAGCTATTAATGCAGCGGTTGGCCTGGGATATTATCCGGACTACGCTTCTGCGGTTAAAGGCATGACCGGTATCAGCAGCGTAGCCAACCCCATTCCCCGGAACAGGGACATATATTCCGAACTGTATAACAGGATATACAAGAAAACATACAGCAGGCAGGAACCTTTGTTCAAGGAACTGCTCGGCATCGCGGAAATGTTCCCGGAGGAAATGAAATAAACAGCCCCACAGGCCAAACTAAGGACAGTAACAATAACATGAAAAGGTTCATCGAAAGCCACAACGGCAAGGACTATGACATCGTAATCATCGGCGGAGGCATAACCGGCGCGGCGGTAGGCTACGAGGCCGCCAGCCGGGGCCTTTCTGTAGCGCTGGTGGAGAAGGGCGATTTTGGCGCCGCGACCTCGGCGGCGACGTCCAAATTAATCCATGGCGGTTTGCGATACCTGGCCAATTTCGAATTAGGTCTCGTCCGCGAGTCGTTGAGAGAACGCAGAATCCTCGAGAATATCGCCCCCAACTTCGTTTATCCCATACCTTTTATCGTACCTTTATATAACAATTCGAAAAGCAATAAGTGGCTGCTTAAACCTGCCATGCTTATCTATGACACCCTATCGTACGACAAGGGTTTCACCTGGGACAGGACGAAGAAGATCCCGCTGCACTGTTCGCTGTCCCGCCGGAAGACTCTGGAGATAGTGCCGGTTGTGACGTTCGAGAACCTCACCGGCGGGATCATATTTTACGACTGTTCCAGCATCATACCAGAGAGGCTCACCCTGGCATTTATCAAGTCGGCCGCAAAATTCGGCGCGGACGTCTCCAACTACGCCAAAGTGGAGGATTTCACCAGGGAACAGGGCAAGGTGACCGGCGTGATAGTCCGCGACCTGTTAACCGGTAAAACGGTGGAACTGCGCGGGAAAATGACCATCAACTGCGGAGGGCCATGGGCCGACATTATCCTCGATATCGCGAGGGGGAAACCCGGTTCCCAGCACGTGAGGAGGTCGCAGGGCATTCATATAATCACCCGGAAGTTGACCAATAAATATGTTATAGGAGCGCTGACCCCCGATGGCAGGTATTGCAACATCATCCCCTGGCGCGCGCACTCGCTTATCGGGACGACAGACCGGGAGTACACGGGCGATCCCGACAATTACAGGGTGACCAGGGAAGCAATAGAGGATTTTATCGGCGAAGTCAACGGGTCTTTCGGCGGCAGAGGCCTGATTCAGTATTCCGACATCATGTATGCCTACGGCGGTTTGCGCCCGCTGATAGACGACGAGACCAGGGACGTAGTTAAAACTTCCAGGAAATACGAGATATATGATAACGAGATTGACGGCCTCCAGGGATTGGTCACAGTTGAAGGCGGCAAGTACACCACCAGCAGGAACCTGGCTGAAAATGTCCTGAAAACCGTTATGAAGAAATGGGGGACACCCTACAAAAATTCAGTTACGGCTAAGAGGCATCTGGCCGGGTGCGAAATTAAGGACATAGACGCCTTCATCTATTCAGCCAAAACCGCCAACAGTGATTTCAACCAGTCATCCATGGATTACCTGGCACGTATCTACGGGACCGAGTTCAATAATGTAATGGCCATTGCCCGCAGGGACAAAAAGTACGCCGCCCCCCTTAACGCCGACGGTGAAATGCCCGCGCAGGTATTATATGCAATCAAACAGGAAATGGCCTGTACACTGACGGATATATTGCTAAGGAGAACAGGGATCGGGACGCTCGGCAACCCGGGAACCGAGGTACTGGAGACTATAGCCGAAATAGCCTCAAGGGAATTAAAATGGAGCGCAGCAAGGGTTGACAATGAGCTTGAAAAAGCCGTTAAGGCACTCTCGTTGCCTGATTAACTCATGAAAAATATCAATGATATTACGCGGGCCGAATGTGAAAACGTGCGCGGCGTGCTCTTCGACATCGATGACACCTTCACGCTTGAGGGCAAGCTTATACCCCAGGCTTTCAGCGCACTGTGGAAACTGCATGAACAGGGATTGATACTGGTGCCTATTACAGGACGTCCGGCCGGCTGGTGTGACCACATAGCCCGTATGTGGCCGGTGGACGGGGTGATCGGGGAAAACGGCGCCTTCTATTATTACTACGATCATAACAAACATAAGCTCAGCCATCGCCATATCTTCAGTGCGGAGGATGTTGCCGGCAAAAGACAGGAGCTGGAATTCATTAAGGATGAGATTTTGCGCAAAATACCCGGGGCTGGGGTTGCCTCTGACCAGCCTTTCCGCATCTTTGACCTGGCCATAGATTTCAGGGAAGATGTCAGCCCGCTCAGCGAGGCTGACATAGAGGAGATATGCCGCATTTTTAAGCGGCATGGCGCTGAATACAAGGTAAGCTCCATTCATGTCAACGGCTGGTTCGGAGGGTATAATAAACTCTCGACCACCAGGCTTTTCCTGGAAGAGCGCCTGTCGATACCCTGGGATGAAGCAGTACATACATTTATTTTCGTGGGTGACTCGCCGAATGATGAGCCCATGTTCCAGGCTATGAATCTCACGGTTGGGGTTGCCAATATCAGGCACTTTAGCAGTAAAATGAAGAGCCTCCCACGGTATGTCACTAATAAAAGCGGCGGGCTGGGCTTTGCCGAAATGGCCGACAAAATCCTTGAGCACAGGATAAAATAGAGCAGGAGCAAATACGTGAGCGAAAAATCGAAGGTTGCCATCGTTAAAGGGAAATTTCCTCCGGATAAGACGGAAATAGACCGCATGGTACGTGAAGCCATCGGCCTGATAGGAGGGTTAGCGGGCAAGATCAAGAAAGGTGACCATGTTGCCATCAAGCCCAACCTCTTCGCGCCGTATCCTCCGCCCATATCTGTGGACAGGCGCGTAATCGCCAGCATGGTGAAAATGGCACGGGAAGCCGGAGCCAGCCGTGTGACCGTCATTGAGGGCGTCAGCGTTGGTACCCTTATGAAGCGGGTAAGGCCCTCCCTGACCCCCTGCGGCATGTCACGCGGCTTTAAGACCACCGAGGTGATGAAGATACTGGGCATAACCAAAGCTGTTGAGGAAGCAGGAGGGGAGGTTTTAGGCATCGAAGAAGCCGCAAAGGTGGAGGTAGATATCGTGGGCGGCATAGCCCTGCACCAGATTAATTATCCCAAAGTCATATTAGAGGCTGACTGCTTTATCAATATCCCGGCTATGAAAACACATACCATGACCATGGTGACCCTATCCTTAAAGAACCTCCAGGGCATACTGGATGAACGGGGCAGGTATTTCTCCCACCGCGATGACCTGCAGCAGCACATGGTGGATATCAGCAAAATAAGAAAGCCGGACCTTGTATTGCTGGACGGCCTGCTGGGCATGGAGGGCATGGGCGCCGGCGAGGGAGGCACAGCGGTAGAGATGGGGGTTATCATGGCCAGCACAGACACGGTGGCGCTCGACTCCATAGCCTCGATGTGCATGGGCATTGACAATCCTTTGGTGGTAAGCACGACGCGTTTGGCGGCTCACGATGGCCTCGGCACCGCTAACCCCTTTCTTATCGATGTAGTCGGTAAACCGGTATCTGAAGTCCAGAGAAAATTCCAGTTACCGCTAACCTACACCCTGCCCTTGGACAGTCTGGTAACGGGTCTTTATCCCAATATTGACGTATATATCGGCGGCGCGTGTTCGACCTGCTGGCTGATGGCGGCCCTCGCGGAAACCTACCTGGCCAGGATACCCCGGCGGTTTTCGTTAATTGTTGGGGTTGACCCCAAGATACCCCCAAAGTTGAAGACCGACCTGGCGCATACCTTCTTCCTGGGAGAGTGCGCGCTGGCCACTGGGGGTGAACTGCGAGAACTGAGGAACGCCATGCAACTGGCGGGAATAGACCGTTTCCTGGGCGGCTGTCCTCCCTACGAGCAGGGCCTGGTGAAACTTGAAGATATCCTGATCAGCATGGGTTACCTCGACCCTCAGGAGCTGGTCGCCAAGGCCGGCAAGCACCGGGAGGAGTTTTTTAATTATTACCGTAAATATGACCCGACATGGGCGCCGGAACTTTGATGCTCAGTCCGGTCATTACGAGGAGCCGCCCCTAAATTGTCTTTGCGAGGAGCCGCCCCTAAATTGTCTTTGCGAGGAGCCCGCAGGCGACGAAGCAATCTGTCCGCAATGGAAGGATTGCTTCGCTTCCTGCCGCGCCTTCGGCTCGCAGCTTCGGCTCATCGCAATGACATTTTTGGGAACGGGCGCACCTGAACCCTACAATAGGGTTGAGACGTTATTATAATAATTAGGAGGTTGACATGGCAGAAAAGAGGTATGTAATCGGTATCGATTCCGGCACACAGAGCGTGCGGGCGGTCATTTTCGACAGGGAGGGCAACCAGGTGGCCATCGAACAGGCCGAGCACGAACCCTATTTCTCGCTGCACCCGGGTTGGGCGGAGCAGAACTCGCAGGATTTCTGGACCAAGTTGTGCCACTGCACCAGGGGCGTCATGGCCAAAGCCAAAATCCCGCCACAGGAGATCACCGGGTTGGGCATAACCACGCAACGCTCGGCATCCTTCCCGGTGGACCGGGAGGGCAATCCGCTGCGCCCCGCCATTATCTGGCTCGACCAGCGCGTCACCGAGGACCCGCCGCCTATCAGTCTGAAGGCACGCCTGCTCTTTAAGGCCATCGGGCTGGCCGAGGCCATGGATAAAGCACACCAGGAATCAAAATTCCTGTGGATAAAGCAATACGAACCGGAGATATATAAAAATACCTATAAATTCCTGCAAATCTCAGGTTGGCTGGTTAAAAAGATCACGGGTGAATTCAAGGATTCAGTGGGCATGATGGTCGGCGCCTGGCCGATGGACTATCAGAACCTCAAATGGCACCCGCTGGATATAGCTTACGAAACGCTGGCCCTGAAGAAAGAGCATTGCGTGGACCTCTATCCCCCTGATACCGTGCTGGGATTTGTCACGAAAAAGGCTGCCGAGGAAACCGGCCTCCCTGAAGGGTTGCCTGTGGTGGTGGGGGCCGGGGATAAGCAGTCCGAGTTGCTGGGCTGCGGCGGCATCGACCCTTCCATAGGAGTGATCAGTTTCGGGACCGCCACCTGCATGCAAAGCATAACCTACAAGTATATCGCCGAGAAGAACATGAAGTTTTTCACCTGGCCGGCCGCGCTGCCCAACGCCTGGGACATTGAGATGTTTATTTACCGGGGCTTCTGGATGATAACCTGGTTCAAACAGGAGTTCGGCCACAGGGAAGCCATTGAAGCCAAACAGCGCGGCGTGGAGCCCGAGGTGGTCTTTGATGAAACCATCAGGGACATCCCTCCCGGCTCACTGGGACTGATGCTGCAACCGCACTGGACGCCCATGATATATGATAAATACGCCAAGGGTTCCATCATCGGCTTCGGTGACGTGCATAACCGCGCCCATATGTACCGCGCCGTCCTGGAGGGCATAGGCTACGAACTCAAGCGTCTCTACGAGATTTCAGTGAAAAAAACGGGGATACCCTTCAAGGAAATCCGTGTCGGCGGCGGCGGCTCCAAGAGCGATGTGGCCGTGCAGATTGCCGCCGATATGTTCAATCTGCCTGTTTCACGTATGAGTACTTCAGAGACCTGCGCCCTTGGTGCTGCCATAGACGCTGCTGTGGGCACCGGCATGTTCCCCTCATTTAAAGAGGCTGTTGATTCTATGGTGAAGAAAGGCCGCACCTTTACAGCGGACCCGGCCAATCACCGCATTTACCAGAGCCTTTATAAGGAGGTTTACCTGCAAACTTATAAAACCCTGGAGCCGCTTTACCGCAAGGTGGCCAGGATTACCGGGTATCCCGCCATACAAAAGTAGATCGCAGTCACTTATGAATACGATTCAACCTTTCATTTTCGCATGGATAGCCGTATAATTTTTTTATCTCACTTGTTATGAGGTTGCAGTTATGGATGTCAACGCGGTTTGTTACAACCATCCCGACAGGCAGGCAAATAAAGGCTGCTGGAGATGCCAGCAATTCATTTGCATTGACTGCAGTACAATACTATTCGGCCAGACATATTGTGGAAAGTGTGCCTCTGAGGTAGCGAAAATATCAGCCAATCCTGATAAACCAAATTTACTTAAACGTGAAATTAATTCCCGCCCTTTAATGGTCGTAATAATCATAATTACCCTGATTATTGCCGCCGTCGAAATATACGTCATGACCAGGTAATCGCTACCGGAAACTGCCAGCTATTTGAACTGC
The DNA here is from genome assembly GCA_903929005.1 of uncultured Dehalococcoidia bacterium. GTDB lineage: Bacteria > Chloroflexota > Dehalococcoidia > GIF9 > UBA5629 > CAIMUM01. The sequence continues at coordinate 12,972 of CAIYTC010000231.1, forward strand.
TGATGATACTCATCAATAAGAACGGCCTGGTCGAGATTACCCACGCCGGTACCAGGTTGGGTGGAGTTTATTACGGCATACGGAGAGGGAAGGTTACCCTGGAACCCAACGAAATCCATATTGATGCCGGGAATGTAGTCACTGTTACCTTTGCGGGCGCAAAACTTGAAGACGAATTCATTGCCGGCCAGGACTGCATAACGATCAAAAGGCGCTGGACAATTTTAAGTCCCGGCAGGTGGCAATTATTATTTAATTATCAGCCTTCAGCGGATTCAGGGCAGTGGATCGTACCGTCTGTTATGTACGCTAAAAATGAGATGGGCGCAGGTTCTTTTCCCAGGGGCGGGGTTGAAAAAGGCTGGTCTTTCCGGGAGGAGCGGATACCGGTGCCTTCCTGCTCGATCCTCCACAACGGCTCGCACTGGCAGGCAGCCTTCACAAACCCGTCAACCCAGGAAAACGAAATTTCGAGCGTCAAGACTTATTTAAAGGAAGGAAAACCTGCTTTTGAGATCTCTGTCCCGTATATAGAAGAACCTTTCACCTATACCGAGAAAGGCATCCTGATGGGCGGGTTAACAGCTAAAACCGCGGCGTTTTTCGAGATTAAAAAGGCGCCTTTCGAGTATTCAAGAGGCTTCTTCATCGCGTTCGGCCGCTGCAATCATGTCAGCGAGATATTTATTAAATTGACCGCCCTGGCCCTTGATCTCTTTGACGCACCTGGCGGAGAACATCTGAAAACCGATTGGTCAACGGTAGCCGCCTTAAAATTCCACCACCTTAAATATCTGCTCATCGATAAAGCGGGCATCACCGCTATTCAGCAGGGCAAGGGAAACGGGCTTTTCCAGTCATTTCACAACTATGCCTCCGGGTCCTTCCTGACCAGGGGTATGGAAGGGGCGGTAATTTTTGCCCGCGCCGCCGGCGAACCCGGCAACGCTGAATACCGCGCTATCGCTGAAAGGATAGGGGACTTTTTTCTGGCCGGTTCACTTCCCAACGGCCTGCACAGGGACAGCTATTCACTTAAAGACGGCAGGTGGGGCGGCTATATGGGCGTGGGAACGCCGGAAGAGCTCATGAATGGTGCGAATACCAGGTGCAACGGCGAGGTTATGGTCAATTACCTGAGGCTGTATAAGCTGCTTAAAGACGCCGGAAAACCCAGGAATGATTTTTTAGACCTGGCCAAAAAGAACGCCGCATTCTATATCAGCCATCAGCTACAAGGCGACGAAGAGGGCAGCTTCGGCCGATGGTGGGATGCTGACGGCAGGCCGCTTAACACCCTGGGCACCAACGGCGCTTACATTATCAGCCTTCTAATCGAGCTGGAGAAAATCACAGGTAAAACGGATGCTACCGATGAGGCATTGAAAAGGGCAGGCCGCCACTATGCCTCCCTGGCCGATAGCAACCGTTTTTACGCCGATACACTCGATGCCGACTGCGTGGACAAGGAGGCGGGCGTGGCGCTACTGCGGGCTTTCCTTGACCTCTATGAGAGGTCCCACGATGAATACTACCTGAGATATGCAGTGCTTTGCGCAGGATTTATCTTAAGCTGGATGTTTACCTACAATGTCGCCTTTGATGCCAGTAGCCCGGCAGGCCAAAGGAATTTCAAAACTCTCGGCATGACGGCTGTCTCGGTGGCCCATCACCACCTCGATTTCTATGGTCTTTTTATCGCCTACGATTTCTTAAGGCTGTGGGAGGCGGCCGGCGACGCTTTATGGAAGAGGTGCGCGCAGCTTATGATCCATTCCTGCGGCCAGCTCATTTCAGACAGGGACGACCTGCTGGGCAGGGGCAAAGATTTCATCGGCTGGCAGCCCGAACAGGTAAACCAGGCCAACTGGGACTACAAGCTCAGGTTCCTGGGAACGAAAGGCAGGTTCCATTCGTGCGTGGCCTGGCCGGTGGTACTGACGCTGGGCGCCATGTTCGATATCAGGGAGAGGTTCCCGGATATCCTTGACTTCAATCTCAGTCAAAACAACGCTTAGCTTCACTAATACATGCTAAGCTCGAGGCCGCAGTTGCCGGACCAGTCCCTGGCAATGTAATCCACCACCCGGCAAGTGGTATTCTTTATTTACTTTTGGACCGGTTGAGGCAGGTCGCTATTCCAGATATCTACAGCGACCTTCCATGGGCCATCTGCCTGGCGTTTCATAACCACAAGGTATTTACCCGTGTCGGTCATTGCCTGCCCACCCTCTGGCTCAATGTCCATAATAACGATACCCCTCTCGTATGCCAGGTTCCCGTCGTAGCCCGCCTCCACACCCTTGAAGCTTATTTTGCTCAGGCCAAACGCCCTACCAGTCTCAAAGAACTCTTTAATGGCTCGCTTACCACTGATTATCTCAGTATTTGGGTGCAGGAATGTAGCATCCTCTGTATAGAATTCAACCGCCGCAGCTACATCTCCCCGATTGAAAGCTTCAGCATATCTTTGGGTAACGTCCCCTATTTGCTGCTTTGCCATTTTCTCTCTCCTTTTTTATAAGATCGCCAGTTGTCTATTCAACTGATTATAACATTTCAGCTACCTTATCGGAATTATAGTCACTTACGTATCAATAGGTGTCTTTAGCCTGATTTGTTCACCTGGAGATAACCCGGTGTCCCGAATTACGTGGCCGGTGTTATAATACGCACAATTAATGCTATTCTGTTTGAGGAGGTTATGAAGATGCCACCGGTATTATGGACAGGGAAACTATCTATGCCGATGACGGTACTTGTGAATTGCAGCAATATCATAGCTTTTGTCATCGGCAATACACGGGATACCGCAGCCATGAAAAATCGGGTCAAGATGGGGTACGAAGGCGCCTGCTCAGATCACGTTACCCGATATGATGAATTCGGGTTGCAGCATTATACTAAACTGTCACAGGAGCTATTGAAAGATGTTGTTATTCAGGGAAAAGAAGTGCTCGACGTCGGGTGCGGCACTGGCATACTATCTATGATTGCCCTTGAACAGGGAGCCCAAAAAGTTACCTGCGGTGACTTATCAGAATATATGTTAGGACAATGCAAGGCAAAAGCAGCGCGTTCAGGTTACAGTTCAGATAAAATAGATTTCCGTCAACTGGATGCAGAGGCTCTGCCGTATGACGACGACAGCTATGACGTTGTAATATCAGGGATGGTACTCGAATTAAGTCCTGAACCGCAAAAGATGATCAATGAGATGGTACGCGTTGTCCGGCCAGGCGGGATCGTGGCCCTTTCAACACACGGGACTAATCATTACACCGAAGCACTGGATGCTTGTTTTAGAGCTGCTACTAAACGCTATGTATTAGGGTATCGAATAGAGTACTGGCCTATGGAAGAAACAAAATTAAAACAACTATTTTCGCGGGCAAAATTGGTTGATGTTGCCACACGCAGAATTACCTGGCAGGATGATTTCGGGACGGGAGATAACGCATATGGCTTCACTGTCTCGACATCGTCGGCGTGGTGGTATGCCAAATATCCAACCGATAAAATAGCTGGGGAAACACAAAAAACCAGGGATTTCTTCGTGCGAAATAAGGTGACAAGGATTACGCAGGACGTAATTCTGGCGCGTGGGCTAAAATCTTGAGATATTTTGACATCGTTGAAAAGGAGTATGTTATTGAGGAAACTTTGATGTAATATACTGCTCTCTGGTAATATAAGCCCTTCCCATATGTTATATGAACATTCAGGATATCCTAAAGAGGAATTTATGATAGATGGTTTAATTAGAAAGTTGGAGAGGTGATTTATGAATCAAATATTTGAAAGGACGTCTATCTCCGGAATAATTCTTGAAAACCGTATTATACGCTCAGCTACTCTTGAAGGGATGGGAGATGATGCGGGGTACCCCAGGGACGGCCTTATAACTATCTATGAGCGGCTTGCCGAGAACAAGGTGGGGGCAATCATAACCGGGTATGTGACGGTACAGAGGAACGGTCGGACGGTGCCCACTATGTGCATCTTTGACGACGACAAGTCCATAGATAACTATAAAAAAATATGCGCGAAAGTTAGGGAGCATAATGTGCCGCTTATTCTGCAAATATCCCATGGCGGAGGCCAGTGTTTTGCTGATGCCGCAACCGAAAATGTAGCGCCTTCATCAGTATCATACCCCCGTTATTCCAAACCAAGAGCCCTGGTTGAATCCGAGATAGAAGATATCATAAGTAGCTTCGTCCAGGCTGTTGTTCGCGCCCAGAAAGCCGATTTCTCAGCGGTGCAGATTCATGCGGCAGGCGGCTTCTTGCTTTCTGCTTTCCTTTCCCCGCATTTCAATCGCCGGCAGGACCGCTGGGGAGGTTCTACCGAAAACCGCTTTCGCATCGTAGGCGAGATAATAAGTAGGGCACGACAACAGGTTGGTGACTTTCCGATACTAATAAAAATCAGTGCCTATGACGGAATCAGGGGCGGGACTACTGTAGAAGAATCTATACAAATATCAAAGATGCTGCAGGAAGCAGGATACAACGCTATAGAAGTGGCCTGCGGGAACGTCGATATGTTATATACTATTAGAGTAACCAAAGTTCCTGTAAAGGCAATATTCTCCTTTGTCCCTCAGTATGCCGCGATGCCTGCTTTTCAAAAGAAATTAATGGCACTTATTATGCCGTTGGCGGTTAAAAGTTATCGGCCTTTACGGAATTATAACGTGGAAGCGGCCAGGAAAATAAAGGAGCAGGTAACTATCCCGGTGATAGTGACTGGCGGTATAAGGCGGCTCCAGGATATTGAAGAGATAATCGCCAAGAACACGGTGGACTATGTCTCGATGGGCCGTCCATTCATAATCGAACCGAATATTGTGTCCAAGTTTTTAAGTGGCCAACAGACCGAGTCCCGCTGCATAGACTGCGGTTATTGTATATTCGGAGTGACTAACGCTCAATTGAGATGCTATTACGGCAGAATCCCCAGCCAGGTTCGACAGGTGACAGTTTAACTTTACGGTGGATTTAACTGAAGATAGGGTAAGGTGATATTATTACCTAACCTGGGGGACACTGGAAGGTTCCCGAACTTTCCTTTGAAAAGAAACAGCATATCGCGGAACTCCAGCAACTGGTAATTTCTCATCAAACTTAATGACGTCTTTGCCTTGACAAGTGTATACGGACCGTATACACTTTAAGGTAAAAAGAGGAAACGATCAGTGCTATACATCGAGTCTTTAGAGATTGATGACCACATACTGGATAAGATCGAGGGCAAGCACAGCGTTACTTTTAATGAAGTCGAGGAAGCCTGTCTATCGGATAAGAGGCATGTTAGAAAAGGCAGAGAAGGGCTGTATAAGGTCTTCAGCCAGACGGCAGCCGGGAGATTTATCCTGGAGGCATTGGTTAACATGGGAGGCGGTAACTGTAAGGTAGCAACAGCCAGGGAGATGACCGATAGTGAGAAGCAGCTTTATAAGAAGTTAACTGGAGGCAAGTA
>CAIYTC010000232.1 GCA_903929005.1 uncultured Dehalococcoidia bacterium
TGAAGGAGTTCAAGGGCGTTTCCTGCAGGTTGCCGGTATGAGATTTAAATGGGACGGAAGTGCACTCCCTGGCAAACGGATCATCAGCGCTGATGTAAACACGATAGACGGCTATAAGCCGGTTGAGGCGGATAAAGTCTACCGTGTGGTTACCTCGGACTATGTTGCAAGCGGGGGCGACGGCTTTACCGATATCAAGGCTGCTGCAAACCAGATAAACCTGGCTACTCCCCTGACCGACGTGGTTTCGGAATACCTGAACCAGCACTCGCCGGTCAATCCACAGGTTGAAGGGCGTATTATTCGAATTGATGAATAGTCTTTTCCGGATATAACATATATGTTTCTTTAATAATCCTTTTACTTTTTCCGACAAATCTGATAGCTTTTGGCCATAACAGGAAAATAAGGAGGAAATCTGAACATGCAGGGTAAAATTTGGAGGGACAAGCACGGCGTCTGCCATGTTGATGGAAAAGACAGAAAAGAAGTCTTCGAATTGATGGGCTATGCGCATGGGAGAGACAGGGGGATGCAGATGCTTTTGATGCGTATTCTCGGCCAGGGGCGGACATCCGAACTACTCGATTCGAGTGATGAAATGCTTGAAATCGATAAATTTTTCAGGAGAATGAACTGGGCCGGCGCCACCTCACCCGAAGTCGAGAAATTTTCTCCTGCGGCCAGGGGAATAGCAGACGCGTACAACAGGGGCGCAAATAAGGCTTTTACTGAAAAAATCCCCTGGGAATTCAAGCTTTTTGGTTACAAGCCCGAACCATGGCGCACTGAAGACTCCGTGCTTATCTCGAGGATGATAGGCTACCTGACGCTGGCGCAGTCACAGGGAGAAATGGAAAGGCTGCTTATTGAATTTGTCCAGGCCGGCGTTGATGCACAAAGGCTTAACGAGCTTTTCCCGGGGGTCCTGGGGGGGCTTGATATCGGTCTCATCAAAAAGATAAAACTTCAGGAACGGATCGTGTCACCTGCATCCCTTTGGAACCTTGCTGCGCCTGTTATGATGGCATCCAACAACTGGGCTGTATCCGGCCTGAAAACAGCCTCAGGCAAGCCGATCCTGGCCAATGACCCTCACCTGGAAGTCAACAGGCTCCCTAATGTCTGGTATGAAATAGTGCTGAAAACACCGGACAGGTACGTAATGGGCGGGACTATGCCGGGCGTGCCGGCCATCCTGGTAGGCAGGAACCCTGACCTTGCCTGGAGCGCCACCTACACGTTTATGGACAGCACGGATTCATGGATCGAGCAATGCAAAAATGGCAGCTGCTTTCGCGAACCGGATAAGTGGCTGAAGTTCAGCGAAAGAGCGGAGACCATAAAGAGGAAAGGTAAGGACACTGTCACGGCGGTCTTTTATGAAAACGACCACGGCGTCCTGGAAGGTAACCCTTACGACGAGGGCTACTATATAGCAACGGCCTGGGCGCCTTCCCTATCGGGCGCTGTCACCTATAACAGTTTCGTGAAGATGTGGGATGCCGGGAATGTTAAAGAGGGAATGGATATTCTCGGATACGTGGAGTCAACCTGGAATTTTGTTTTAGCGGATACGCAGGGGAATATAGGTTACCAGATGTCGGGACTTATGCCCAAAAGGCGGAAGGAGGTCAGCGGATTCGTGCCTCTGCCCGGCTGGGAGGAAATAAACA
>CAIYTC010000233.1 GCA_903929005.1 uncultured Dehalococcoidia bacterium
ATGACCGAGTTTTCCATGGGCCTCACCGGCGATATCAATGACATCACCAATGCCCACAACCTGGCTATGGTAGCCGTCACGGCGCGCATGCAGCACGAGAGGAATTACGACGACCGCAAGCTCGACATGCTCTCCGGCATGAAGAGGCTGGATATCGATCCCACGCGCATTGAGATGGGCTGGGTGATGGACTTCTGCGCGCAGAGCCTGCGCAACATCATCATTGGCATCGGGGGCAAGATGGACGGCTTCACCATGCAGTCCAAGTTCCAGATTGCCGTCAGCTCTGAACTGATGGCCCTGCTGGCCATCGTCAAAGACCTGGCCGACCTGCGCCACCGCATGGACCGTATCACCGTGGCCTTCAATAAGCATGGCGACCCCGTCACCGCCGGCGACCTGCAGGTAGGCGGCGCTATGACTGCCCTGATGCGCAACACCATCAATCCCACGCTGTGCTGCACGGCTGAATACCAGCCTCTCATGGTGCATACCGGCCCCTTTGCCAATATCGCCCTGGGGCAATCATCTATCATCGCCGACCGCATCGGGCTCAAGATGTTCGATTACCATGTTACCGAGAGCGGCTTCGCCGCCGATATAGGTTTTGAGAAATTCTGCAACGTGAAATGCCGGCTCAGCGACCTCAAGCCCAATGCCTCGGTGCTGGTCGCCACCATCCGCGCGCTCAAAATGCACGGGGGCGGGCCGTCTATCGTGGCCGGGTTGCGCGTGCCGGACGAATATACCAGGGAAGACCTGGGGCTGCTTGAGAAAGGCATCCCCAACATGCTGCACCATATCAAGATTATCCTTGAAGCAGGGGTCAAGCCGGTCGTCTGCATCAACGTCTTTCACACCGATACCAAGCCTGAGATAGCCATGTTAAAAAGGGCGGCCGAGCAGGCCGGGGCCCATTGCGCGGTATCCCGCCACTGGGAATTCGGCGGGGAAGGCGCGCTGGAATTGGCTGATGTAGTACAGGATGCCTGCAAGGAAAATAACGAATTTAAATTCCTTTACCCCCAGGAGATGAAGTTGCGCGACAGGGTTGAGGTAATTGCCCGTGAGGTTTACGGCGCCGACGGCGTATCCTGGTCAACCGTGGCTGAAAACAAAGCTAAAGCCCTGGAAGCGGATGCCGAATACGACGACTATGCCACCATCATGGTTAAAACGCCCCTCAGCCTCAGCCATGACCCGGCGCGCAAGGGCGTGCCCAAAGGATGGATACTGCCGGTACGCGACATCATGGTTTATTCCGGCGCCAGGTTCCTCTGCCTCTTCGCCGGCGACGTTAACCTGATGCCCGGAACTGGTTCCAACCCCGCTTTCCGCAGGATAGATATCGATCCGCTCACCGGCAAGGTGCACGGCATTTTCTAAGCCTGGCGCCCGCTCCCCAAAAACGTCATTGCGAGGAACGCAGTGACGAAGCAATCTGTCCCCGTACATTACGACAGGATTGCCGCGGCCTTCGGCCTCGCAACGACGAGGGGATTTAATTTAGTTATGAAGCTGTCCGACTTTGACTACGGCCTGCCCCCTGAGCTGATCGCCCAACATCCCAGAGAACCCCGTGACCATTCCCGCCTGCTGGTGATCGACCGGCGAACTCGTACTTTTAAACACCATTTATTTTACGACTTAGCGGATTTTGTCGAGGCGGGAGACACACTGGTATTCAACAACAGCCGCGTCCTAGCGGCCAGGCTCAGGGGAAAGATATCCGGCACTGATAGAAACGCCGAGATCCTGCTGCTCAAACAACTGGCGCCTGATACCTGGGAAACCCTGGTGCGGCCGGGACGCAAGCTGCCGGCAGGCTCTTCGGTCACATTATCCCGGACGGAAAACGATCGAAATATCGAGGTAACGGCCCGTATTATCGAAAGGGGGGAAGGCGGG
>CAIYTC010000234.1 GCA_903929005.1 uncultured Dehalococcoidia bacterium
ACACTGGAAGGCAAGCCCATTGCTTATTCAGCCGACAGCGGCGCCAACTTCCAGACCTACCGTGACAATATCCCGGTTAAAGGCATGGTACATGCCATATTCGATGTTGATTTTGAGAAAAACCGTTTCATATATGCCGCGATAGGCGACAACGTAACCGGCACGGTTTACCGCAACAGCGCCCCTGTTTTCACACGCTGGGGCGACAACGATATGATGGATATTTCCAACGGCGCAACCGGGGCTGATTGGACGGTTGATAATATAACAATAGGTCCCAACCCCCCGCACCTTATAAGCTATTACGGTATCGTGATGGCCTTCACCGGGAACGGGCAACCTGCGTTATACGCGGCGCACGATAATATAACCACGACGCATTTCGGCATTACTACTTTCAACAGCGCGGTCTGCCGTACGCTGGAACCGCGCAACGGTATGCCCAAGCCCGGCATCTACTGGGATTGCTTAGATGTATTCCAGCCTCCATCGGGGAGCGGTGTGCATTTCACACTGGAGCCCAGTTCCCTGAAGGCGTGCGGCTGCTGCTCGCCCAATACCAATACAACGCTCTACGCGATTGATAACGAGACCGGGCTGAACTTTGAAAGCGCTGCAGGAATAACGGGGAGCGATTTGGCTACTATAATCAGCCAGTTTAACACGCTGAAAGGCCAGTATCTAAAAACCCCGGGTTATAATCCACCGGCAAATCAGGGCATGCTGTGGGCCTATACCGACTGCCTGGCCAAAAAGGGCCCTGCCCTGCGTACGCCTGCTGATAAGGCGCTGGTGGGCGCCGACCCGGTCACAGGGCGCAACCAGCAGATCGACCTCTCCTGGGAGCAGCTCTGCCTGTCAACGGTATATGAATTACAGTTGGCCAAAGATGCTGCCTTTACATTGAGAGTCAACCCGGCCATCTCCAACTCAAGTAACATCGCGGCGGTGACAGGTTCGATAGTGGCCAGTATGGACGAGGTCAATATGACCAGGCCGGGCATGTGGCTGTCACCGGCGGCGCTGCCCGAAGCGGGCGCGACCTATTTCTGGCGGGTGCGCTCGTACCGGTCGGCTACCGGGCAGATAGCGGTAAGTCCCTGGTCGGAGCCGCGCAGCTTCAGTGTGAAGCCCGGATTTATCGTAAATACCCCATATTACGGGGTGCAGCTTCTGGCTCCGGATAACGGTTGTATGGGTTGCAGGGTCAGACCGGCATCCTTCTCGTGGTCCCCGTGGAAGGAGGCGACGCGCTATGAATTTGTGCTTTCCCAAGATTCTGAATTCAAACAAGTTTTGAAACAGGCCAGCACTTCTACGACCGGCTATGAGTACGATGGGACGCTGGGCTATGATACCAACTATTTCTGGCGCGTGCGGGCAGTCGAGGTTAACGGTCAGCCGATTCCCAGCGACTGGAGCGCCACTTTCAGCTTCAGGACGGAGACAGCGCCTCAGCCGCCTATGCCAGTGGCCGGTGAACCGGAGACACCCCTGTGGGTCTGGGGTGTGATCGGCCTGGGCACACTGCTTGTAATCGTCACCTTGATATTGATACTCAGGTCGCGCAGGCAGTACTGACCTTGTTGCGATGTCATTGCGAGGAACGTAGTGACGAAGCAATCTCAGGGCATGACGCAACTAACGATGAGATTGCTTCGCTTCGCTCGCAATGACAAGTAAATAAAAGCCCGCGACGGCGCCACAAAAACGTCATTGCGAGGAGCGCAGCGACGAAGCAATCTTGCACGGCTGAAGGCCTGTGCTTGGAGTAACGTCATCCAACTATGAGAATATCTACAGAATGCCGTGACTGCCTGTCCAATATGGCCGATCAAGCCTGTGCCCTGGCCAGCGGTGATGTTGCCCTCAGGCAAGAGGCCAGGCAAAAGGCCGGGAAGATTTTAAACCAGAAGCTGAAGCCCGGTGTGGTCTCAATCCATGTTGCCACCCCCATGCATGACGTCATAAAGCAGACGACCGGAAATCCCGACCCCTACCGCTCAACCAAGGATATCGAGATAGATGAGGCCCGGAAATTGTTCGGGCTGGTGAAAAAAAGCTACAAAGAGGATTTCATTGCATATTTGAGGCTGGCTGCGCTGGGCAACGCCATCGATTTCTTCAAGCCTATAGAAGAAGTGAAGAGGGAGATAAGAGCCTTAAAGCTGCAGTTTGCCATCGACGATTCCGCCCTCCTGGAAAGCAGGGTGAAAAATTCGAACTTCATCCTGTACCTGGCCGATAACGCCGGGGAAGTGTTCTTCGATATGCCCTTGCTCAACCTGATGAGGAAATTTGCCCGGACTGTTTACGTGGTCAAGGAAAGGCCCGTGCAGAACGATATCACCATTGCAGACATTAATAAAGCCGGACGGGAAACTGAAGCGGGAGAGGTGATGACGACCGGCACTGCCACTCCCGGTGTCATTTTTGCGCTGGCATCGGAAGAATTCAAACAGGCCTTTGAGGAGGCCGACTTTGTCTTTGCCAAGGGTATGGGTTATTATGAGACGCTTGAGGAATTACCCGCGCATGGCCGCATTTTTTTCTGTCTTAAGGCCAAGTGCGGACCTGTAGCGCGGTCGCTGAAGGTGCCGCTGGACAGCTATGTAGCGAAGCTGCATTAACGGCAAAAGGAATAATAGATGGCGTTTGTAAGGCCCGAGATTTTAAGACCTCCCAGCGAGCATGCCAGCTACTACCTGCCGCTCACCTCGGGTTGCTCCAACAACACCTGCGCCTTCTGCGCCTACTCTTTCACGCGCCTGGGCATCCGTGACCTGGACGAAGTGAAGCAGGAAATAGACGCCATGTCCCTGTACATGGATCACCGCGTGGGGGTCCAGGGACAGCCCGATATCGTTTACCTGATTTTAAGGCGCTGGGACGGCCGCAAGTTATTCCTGCAGGATGGAGATGCCCTGGTCTACCCCTATGCTAAGCTGCTGGAAGCCCTGCAGTACCTCAATCAGAAGTTCCCTAACCTGGAACGCATCGCCAGCTATGCCACACCGCAGGATATCTTGAGGCGCAGTGTGGATGAGTTAAAGGCACTCAAGGACCTCAAGCTGGGCATCCTTTACATGGGCGTGGAGAGCGGCGATGACGAGGTGCTGGCGCGTATCAAGAAGGGCGCCACGTACAACGAGATGATCGAGGCCGCGCATAAGGTCAAGGCGGCGGGCATACTGCTTTCGGTGACGGTGATACTGGGACTGGGCGGCGTGAAAGGCAGTAAAAGGCATGCCGAAGAGTGCGCCTGGATACTGACCGGCATGGACCCCGATTACGCCGGCGCGCTGACCCTCACGCTGATACCCGGCACACCGCTCTACCAGGAATGGGAGAAGGGCGATTTTGAACTGATAACCCCCTTTGATTCACTGCGGGAACTGCGCTATATGGTTGGGAAGGCTTCCTTCTCCAATTGCTTTTTCAGCTCGATGCACGCTTCCAACTACTTTGCCATCCGCGGAACGCTGCCCGACGATAAGTTGAAAATGCTAAGGCAGCTTGATACTATATTAGCGAAGAAAGACCCGGCGCTGCTGAGGCCGGAGTTTCTCAGGGGATTGTAATTTAAATATAAGGAGGCAGGATATGGGGAACGATACTACAACGGCGGACAACAGGGGGAAGAAGCTTCCCCTGGGTATCAAGCTCAGCTACGGCATCGGCGACGTAGCCTGCAACCTGTTCATCGTTACCACCGGTATGTACCTGCTGTTTTTTCTCACTAACGTGGTTGGGGTGGATCCAGCGCTGGCTGGCACCATGCTGCTCTTCCCCAAACTGTTGGATGTGATTTTAGACCCGATCATGGGCGCCATCTCCGATATTACGCGCTCCCGCTACGGGCGCCGGAGGGTGTACCTGCTGTACGGCGCTGTGCCCTTTGGCCTTAGCTTCCTTGTCCTTTTCGTCGCGCCAGGCTTTCAAACGGAATTCGCCAATGCCCTGCAGGTTGCGCTGCTATTTGCGTTGGGCTGCACGATCTTTGCGGTCGTTAACGTTCCCTACGCCAGCATGGTGCCGGAGATGTCCGACGATTACAACGAGCGCCTGTCGATAACCTCCTTCCGCATGTCCTTCGCCTCTATTGGGGCGCTGCTGGCCGGCGGTTTGACCATGGTGCTGGTTAACGCGGGCGGGGGCGGCGCTGCGGGCTTCCGTAACATGGGCATCATCTTTGGGATATCTATTGTCATCTCCTGCCTGTGGTGCTTTATCGGCACGCGCAAAGCGCCTTCCCTGCCTCCGCAGAAAGAGATGCCACCATTGAAGGAGCAGGTGAAGGTTGCAGCCAGGAATTATCCTTTTATGATGCTGATGTCCAGCTACTTCCTGCAGGCGCTGGCCATCGGAGTGATGATGGCCGGCTTCGTCTATTATGTGAAATATGCCATGTCCCTGCCCGAGACGGCCATGAATATAGTCTTTCCTATCTTTATGATAACCGGCGTACTCTTTATCCCAGTCTGGTTGGCTGTGGGCAAACGGCTGGGCAAGATAAAGTCGTACTACATAGGATTGGCCATATTCACCGTGATGATGGGTTCGCTCTTTTTCACCAGCGCTGATATGTTGTGGCTCTTCTACGGGCAGATCTTCCTGGCCGGTGTGGGCTTCTCCAGCTTCCAGCTCTTCCCCTTCTCCATGCTGCCGGACACGGTGGAATACGACCAGATGCAGTCGGGGCTGCGGCGCGAGGGCATCTTTTCCGGTATGTGGTCAGCCGGGCAGAAGATAGCCTATTCGGTCGGACCGCCCATCGTGGGTTTTGCACTGGCCTTATCAGGCTTCGTCAGGGAGGGCGTTCAGCCCGAGAGCCTGACTATTGGAGTGCGCGTCATCTTCTGCCTCTTCCCGGCGGCCATGATACTGCTGAGCTTCATACCCTTCCGCAAATACCCGCTCACCGAAGAGGAATTCGAAAGGGTCAAGGCCAAGATAGCACAGCGAAGCAGTCTATAAGTAATCGATTACCTGTGACAGGTCTTTGATCACTATGCAGTCATAAGCAGCGCCGGTGCCATCGCGTTCTATGAGTATGGGCGTGATGCCGGCGCTCCTGGCGCCCAGGACGTCCAGGTCGTACTGGTCACCTACGAAAAGGGTCTCTGCAGCCGTGACCCCTGCCCTTTTCAAGGCCAATTGGAAGATTTGCGGTTGTGGTTTGTCGCAGCCTGCTTCGAAAGACGTGACCCTGTAAGTCAAATAGTTTGTGAATCCAGCCTTATCTATGTAAGCGTCTATCTGCTCGCCGATATTGGAGATGACGCCCATCTGCAAATTTTTGCTTTGGAGCGCCCGCAGCGCCGGCAGTGAGTCAGTGTAGTTCTTGAATTTGAAGCCGGCGGAGAAGGCCTTAGCCAGCATCTGCAGAGCCTGCTCAGGGCTAACGGTATTCTCAGCATCCCGCAGTATGCGCAGGCCGTAGCCGCGGTAGGCATCGAACTTGGCGGACTGTTCCCTGTCCTTGATAGTTGACCTGGAGTTCTCCGAGCGCCACCAGGCATCGGCCTCGGGCAGGGCTGCCGCTACAGCCTCGGGTGAGATTCGGATGCCGAATTCGGCCGCTGTATCGGCGTAATGCTTTTCACGCGGCGGGTCGAAATAGACCAGCGTATTGAAATAATCGAAGAAAACGGCTTTTATCATAATAGCTTTAAAGTATTGTTGATGATAGCCTTTACTGTCAATCTTTTCGCTAACCTCGTCATGGCGAGGCCGCCGCCCTGAAATGTTATTGCGAACGAAGTGAAGCAATCTGTCTGTCAGTGACGTTATGCCTTGAGATTGCTTCGTCGCCTGCGGGCTCCCTTTTACCTGTCACTGCGAGCCGAAGGCGCGGCAATCTGTCTGTC
>CAIYTC010000235.1 GCA_903929005.1 uncultured Dehalococcoidia bacterium
GACATATGCTTTATACGCTAGGCACCTGAACTTCCTTGGCAATCGCCCACATGAAACCGGCAAGCTCGCGTGCAATGGCAGTTACCACTTTGTTTCTTTGTTTCCCTCTGGCCATAAGCCTCCGGAACCGACCGCACAGCCTGACCTGCGCCTTCCAGGCAATCTCTCGGACAGATTGCGGCAGTCCCTCCTGTCGTTTGAGTATGTGCCTGCTTACACGGGCAGGAAAACTGTATGCCTGGGCCGCTTCAATAATAGCGCGCCTGACGTGGCCATTTCCGGTTTTGGTGATGCCGCCCCGCTTGATGCTTTCCCCACTGGAGTGCTCTGAGGGAATAAGCCCGAGATAGGTCATGAGCTGCTTGGGTCTCTCAAAACGGTTCATGTCGCCGATCTCGGCCACGCTGGTTGTCGCCACGATTGGAGCCACACCCCTGAGAGCCTGAAGCGCATTGACTACCGGCGCCATATGCCACTCGGGGAGGAGCTTCTGTATCTGATCAGTTAGGCGAGTTACGCGCCCGGTACCCTCCGTGATCGCATGAATGTATTCTTGGAGCGTAACCTGCTGCGCCGGATGCGGCATGGTAATATCCGACAGCCAGCGCATATGAGCAGGTGTCCAAGATTGTTTGCCGGGGTATCGGTGCCCATGCCGGAGCAAAAAAGCACCTAATAGCTGACGGGCGGCCCGCTGGGCTTTGACCGCATCTTCCCGGGCACGGGTTAAGTCACGCATGGCTTCATCCTCCTCCCGGGGGACATAGATCTTGGTGAGCTCGCCGGCTCGCTCCAGCCGGACGAGGTTCTCGGCATCCCGACGATCGTTTTTAATCCGGTTGCCGCTTTTCTTGGGAATCATTGAGGGAGCGACGACAACACATTGAAAACCCTGTTTGGTCAGGTGGCGATATATCTCATATCCACATGGACCGGCTTCATAGACAAAGCGCAACTCCGCTCCATTGCTCCTGACGCTTCTGAGCTTCCTGATCGCTTTGTCCAGTGATGTCATGTCGCCTAAAATTTTGCCGTAGTGCCGGACCTCCTGGTTGCCGGCGGTTTCGGCTGTTACGATTTCAATGGAATTTTTGTGTACATCAAGCCCTACGATTGTGATATTATGTTCCATGACCTGCCTCCTTATTTTTGGCTCTGTATTTGGATCCCTTTCCAATTATAACCCATGGTGATAAGGGCAGGTCACTATATTTTTAACTGTCAGCCATTATGTCTAGTATTTATTTTCTCATCCCTCGTTGAGCCTGACCTAAAATGTTCTTATCGGGGGCTGGGACGATGTCTGGATTCCGGATCAAGTCCGGAATGACGGCAAATGTATATTTTTGTGCAATTGAAAATGAATGAAAGAACGCGATGACGGAAGAAGCTGAAAAACATACCCTGTTCTTAATTGATGGCAGCAATTATGTCTATCGCGCCTATTATGCAATCCGTGAATTGTCCAATTCCAAAGGTTTCCCCACCAATGCCATCTATGGTTTTACC
>CAIYTC010000236.1 GCA_903929005.1 uncultured Dehalococcoidia bacterium
AGAGAAAGAAATGAGCAGTAACGGGAGTCGCCATCCTCTTTGTGTCGATGGTTTTTGTGGCGTTCCGCTACGAAGGAGAATGTAAATGATGATGTCCATGAGTAAAGTGCTGACAGACAAACATGTGCCGGAAAAGCGGGCATCAAAAGCTGGTCTTCGGCTTTTCCTTTTCTTGACGGTCCTGGCGTTGGCCGGATGTTATCCTGCAACCTATCGCGAGGTTTCACGACCCGTGCCCGGAGATAACGGCAGAAGCCCGGGGGCTCCTATTACCCAGATCTATTTTTATCCGAAAGCCGGCCAGACAAACGAGCAACAGTCACGTGACCACTATGAATGTTACAACTGGGCGATGAAACAGACCGGCTTCGATCCGAGTCAGTCGTCTATCCCGCCTGAGCAGCGCGTCAGGGTGGTGCCGATGCCTCCGCCCGGGCATGATACCGCTGTTCTGGCGATCACCGGTGCGGTGCTGGGCGCATTGATTGCCGGACCGAGACACGCAGGGGTTGGTGCATTGATCGGCGCAGGGAGCGGGGCGATTGCCGGCGCTGCATCGGATGCGACCAGGCAACAGCAAGCCCAGCAGTTGGAGGAAGCCTATTCCAACCGCGATCGGGCACTTGACGCTCAATATGAAGAAAGGGCATTCAACTTCCGGCGTGCGATGTCTGCCTGCCTCGAAGGCCGCGGGTATACCGTACAGTGAGGAAAACCGAGAATCCATCTTTGATTTTAAGGAGGCAATAGCCATGTCATATCTTCGCAATAAGAATGGGTACTTTGCGCTCGGCCTTATGTTGGCCCTGTTGTCAGGAATCCTGTTGTTCGGTTTTACGCAGGTGGCGCAAGCGGACGAAC
Source organism: uncultured Dehalococcoidia bacterium (assembly GCA_903929005.1). Lineage (GTDB taxonomy): Bacteria > Chloroflexota > Dehalococcoidia > GIF9 > UBA5629 > CAIMUM01. The sequence continues at coordinate 862 of CAIYTC010000236.1, forward strand.
GCGGTTTCCGCCATAACGAATTCATGGATTCGCATTATGGCCATAACCGTTCCTACCCGTCTCGCGGTCAGTTCATTCAAGCGCTGCCAAGCGGCCACCGGGTGGTGTTTTACGGCAATTCACGATACTACTTCCACGGAGGTGTCTGGTATCGCCCGCAGGGACGGCGCTTTGTCATCGCTGCGCCTCCGTTCGGTATGATCCTTCCCTTTTTGCCCCCCTATTACGCGACGATCTGGGTAGGCGGTCTACCTTACTATTATGCCAACGAAGTCTATTACACTCAAGGCGCGGGGGGCTATGTCGTCGTCGAACCACCGAAGGGCGAAGTCAGTCAGGCGCCCCCGTCAGCAGGCGCAGGCCAAATGTCGTCAGACCAGTTGTTCATCTATCCCCGCCAGGGCCAGAGCGAACAGAAACAGGCAACGGATCGTTACGAGTGCCACCGCTGGGCTGTGAGCCAGACAGGCTACGATCCGATTCAGCCGCCTGCCGGTGCGCCCGCAGCTCACATGAGCCAGAAGCGCGCGGACTATCAGCGGGCGATGGGTGCCTGCCTCGATGGCCGCGGGTATACCGTGAAATAGCAGGAGGCTGCCTTGCCGGACTGATGGCCGGTGCAACGATAGAAGGCTTGAAATTTACTAAGCGAGAAAATAAGAGGGGCTGTGCCGTAGC
>CAIYTC010000237.1 GCA_903929005.1 uncultured Dehalococcoidia bacterium
GCCTGCCACGTTGAGGGCACCATCAATGGTTATGGCGAGCGCTGCGGCAACGCCAACCTGTGCTCTATCATACCCGCCCTGCAGCTTAAATTGGGCCTTAAGTGTATTACTGCCGGGCAGTTATCCAGGATCAGCGAGGTCTCACGTTTCGTAGCCGAGGTCGCCAACCTGCCGCCTGTATCCAGCTTGCCCTATGTGGGCAGCAATGCATTTTTGCACAAGGCCGGTTTGCACGTTTCAGCCCTTGCCAAATGGAGCGGAAGCTACCAGCATATCGACCCCCGCTCCGTAGGCAACAATCCCAAAGTGGTAGTCTCGGACCTTTCCGGCAAGAGCAATATTATTTTTAAAGCCAGGGAGCTTGGTATTCCCATGCCGCCCGAGGGCCGTGAAGCGCGCAAAATACTTGAGCAAATCAAGCTGTTGGAGAGCCTGGGCTTTCAGTACGAAGACGCCGATGCTTCCTTCGAACTGCTCCTGCTGAGGTCACAACCAGGCTATAAGCCTCCCTTCCACCTGGTGGACTACATGGTGGTGGTTGAGAGGCACCGCAGGCTGCCGGCCGCTTATGATATAGGCGCGCAGTTCCTGGCTGAGGCCACCATCAAAGTCAAAGTGGACAATAAACTGATGCATACAGCCTCGGAAGGCAACGGCCCGGTGAATGCCCTTGACCGTGCGTTACGCAAGGCCTTGCTGGAGTTCTATCCCGGCCTGGCTAAAACCGAGCTGATCGATTACAAGGTACGCATCCTGGAAGGCAACATCGGCACAGGTTCACTGGTGCGCGTGTTTATCGAATCCAGCAACGGCAGGGTGCAATGGCGGACGGTCGGCAGCTCTACCAACATCATCGAAGCCAGTTGGCTGGCCCTCTACGACAGCATGGAATATTTCCTGCTGCGGGTGGATAAAAAGTCCAAACGCACGTAGGGGCTCTTTAAACGCGCCCGCAAAATTGTTATTTACTTCAGACAGTCTATAATAGTGGGTATGCAGGGCAGTAAGGGATAAGTTCGGCCAATTTAGCATTTACAGGAGGTGACGTAAATGAGAAATCAAAATAAACCGCTTGGAAGGGGAGATTTAAGATGTGGTTGGTGTGGTGGTACAGGAAAAGATAAACACTCTGCCGGTAGGTGCCGTGTTTGTGGGGGTTCAGGCACTGTTTTGAAACATCCTGATTCCAGACGATGCGGCACATGTGGAGGTACGGGAGAAGAACCACATCTTGCTGGCACTACTGGTGGTGTCCACGGGCGTTGTGGCGGTTCAGGGTGGGTTGAGCCCGGTTAGCCAATGATACCTTCTAACAACCTCCTCATACCCTATTTTTATTAAGACGCGTAGATTTAGTGTTAATGCAAATCCATGACGGTATCCAGGCCCGCCGGCAGGGTCCTCTGAATGGTCATGGTGGAACCCTGCGTCGGTTTTATCTGGATGTTGAACCATTCATTTACACGAATGTTAGGATTTCCAAATGGTACCGGTGGATCCGCGTTGTCCGAGCCGAGATTTTCCAGGTCAATGGTTATGCCAAACTGTTCTCCGGCCTCGAGCAAGTCATCGCTGTCCGCGGCCCCCGTGCGTGTAATATCCCACTGGATGTTGTTGCAGTAGTTATCGGCAGTGGTCAGGCTCATGACGCACTTATTCAGACCCGCGGTAGGGCCAAAATTAGGCGTCATATCTATGGGCGCTCCGGTGATAGCATTCCTGACCGTAAAGGAAATGTTATCAGCGGTTACTTTGCCTGCGGATTGGACAATCACTGAACCAGATATTTCCATGTTGGCCTTGGCCTGCTGCAGGCTGGAGTAGATGGTTTCCTTGCCCCTCTCGGCCGAGAACAGCCCTGCGCTGAGGACGGCATAGCCGAATAAGGCGGCCACGGTAACGAAGGCAATCAGGATAATGGCTGTTTCCAGGCCGGTCATACCCCTCTGCTCGCGGTGTATATTAGCGATTGTCTTTGCAAACATACTGAAGATATTGCTCTTCATATTCAATTGGAATCCTGCTATTCTTGTAATTCCCTACATGCCTGTCATTTATTTAGTTATGCTAATACATCTTGCCATTGCAGAAAACGCCTGCTAAGCACCAAAAGTATCGTTATCAGGTATCATCAAGGCGACCCAAATGGCTCATGATGGAGCACATCCTAAAAATGTCATTGCGAGGAGTCCGCAGGCGACGAAGCAATCTCAGGGCATTGCGCCACTAACGGACAGATTGCCGCGGCCGCTGCCGCGGCCTCGCAATGACAACGTTAAAATAGGGATCGCAAAGACATAATCGTACGTAGGGGCAGACAACAAAAAGAGGGCGGCCCGATGGCCGCCCCCTTTAATTTACCTGAAACTGCTGATTAAGTAATTATTCAGCTTTGATGATGGCCGCAATACCCTGGCCGCCGCCTTCGCACATGGTGGCGACACCGTATTTGCCTTTTTTCTCTTTGAGGATCCTGGCAAGGGTGCCGACCAGCCTGATGCCGCTGGCGCCCAGGGGATGGCCGATGGCCATGGCGCCGCCATGGACATTGACCTGTTCCCATTTGAGGCCAAACTCTTTGACAGCATAGAGGGAAACGACCGCGAAGGCCTCGTTGACCTCCCAATAGTCTATATCTTTGGCCTGCAGACCGGCTGCTTTCAAGGCATTTTTGGTCGAGGGAACCGGGCCTGCGCCCATGATAGTGGGGTCAACGCCGGCCATGCCGAAGGAGACAAAGCTGGCGATGGGCTTGAGGCCGAGTTTATGGGCTTTCTCGCGTGACATGATGAGCATAGCAGTGGCGCCCGCATTCAACGGGGAGGAAGTGCCTGCTGTGATGGTGCCATCGGGCTTATAAGCCGGCTTCATCCCGGCAAGCTGCTCAAGGGTGCTATCGCCACGGACAGCCGCGTCATAGTCGAACATCTGTTTGCTGCCGTCGGGGAGCGTAATTTCCACCGGCAGGATCTCGCCTTTGAGCCACTCCTTTGACTCGGAAGCCAGTTTATGTGACCTGAAAGCGAATTTGTCCATATCTTCCCTGGTAATGCCGGCCATCTCCTGCAATTTCTGCGCGGTGAAGCCCATATTAACCGAGAACATAAGGTCAATATTCTTGTACTGCGGGTCGTTGATGAGCTTGTCCGGATACTTGATCGCGCCCCCGCCGCCCATGGGGATGTGGGTCATATGCTCGATGCCTCCGCAGAGGACTACGTCTGAATAACCGCAAGCAATGCTCATAACACCGGTGCGCAGGCCGCAGAGGGCTGAACCGCACTGCTGGTCAACCTGCTGGGTGGCAACTTCGAAGGGCAACTGGGCGTAAAACGCGGGGAATTTGCCGCCGAAGGTGAAGTTTTCAAGGAGCGGGTTAGCTGTGCCCGTGATGGCCTCATCGATCTCCTTGGGATCCAGCTTGTTCCTCTTGATCAGCTCCTTCCAGAGCATGGCCAGGACTTCATCCATCCGGTATTCGTTCAATAAATCCTTCTCGGGTTCCTTGGGACGGGACCTGGAAAACGGGGAGCGTAAATAGTCGACAATTACTACTTCTCTGGCAAGACCCATGATAATCACTCCTTTTAATTAAAATTTCTGACTCATTTTACATGGTTGCAAGCATTATGACAAATGCTATTAAGCGTAATTTAATAAATAATTACTGTGGTTTTAGCCCTTGATAACCCCGATGGGGGTGGACATGGCAACCTTGCGGGAGATGCCGGCGCCCTGTGTAACAGCTATCACGTCGTTCACATCTTTATAGGCGGAGGAGGCCTCTTCCGCCAGTTCATCCGGGTTACCTGTCCTTATATAGATACCTTGCTCAGCTAATTGGCCGGCAATATCGATGCCCCGCATGGCCCGCCTGGCTGCCCCCCTGCTCTGCACCCTGCCGGCGCCATGACAGGTGGAGCCGAAGGTCTCCTGCATGGCCCTATCTGTGCCCACTGCTATAAAGGAGCATCTTCCCATATCGCCGGGTATCAAGACCGGCTGCCCTATGGCCCGGTATTTCTCCGGCACGCCCTTTTGACCGGCCGGGAAAGCGCTGGTTGCCCCTTTGCGGTGGACACAGAGCCTCTGTTTTTTACCATCCACCACATGGTCTTCGAGCTTGGCTATGTTATGCGCCACGTCATATACCTGCTCCAGCCCGATCTGCTCAACTTTTTTACCCAGCACTTCAGCAAAGGACTCCCTGACCCAGTGGGCTATGCACGACCTGTTAGCCCAGGCATAATTGGCCGCGCAGGCCATGGCGGCCAGGTAATCCCGGCCCTCATCTGATTCCACCGGCGCGCAGGCAAGCTGACGGTCCGGCAGGGCAATCCCGTATTTGCTGACGGCCACCCCCATAACGTGCAGGTAATCATCGCAGACCTGGTGACCCAGTCCCCGTGAGCCTGTATGTATCAGCATCAAGACCTGTCCCCTGTGCGTTATGCCCATCAAGCCGGCCGCGTTTTGGTCATAAATCTCACGGACGACCTGCACCTCCAAGAAATGGTTGCCGGAGCCCAGCGTTCCAAGCTGAGGCGCCCCCCGCTTTTTCGCCCTGGCGCTTACCTTGCCCGGATCGGCCATCTGCAGGCAGCCCTGTTCCTCGGTAACCTCGAGGTCCGGCGGTTTCCCATACCCTCGATTAACCGCCCACCCGGCGCCCAGCCTGAGCAGCTCATCCATTTCCTTCTCACTTAATTTGATCTTGCCCTCGGATCCCAGGCCGGAGGGCACATTGTTGAACAGGTGATTGATAAGTTCCCTGATTTTGGGCCTTACCTCATCCTCGCTTAGATTGGTGCGCAATAAACGTACCCCGCAGTTGATATCGTAGCCAACGCCGCCGGGCGAGATCACGCCGTCATGCACCCGTGTTGCCGCTACGCCGCCGATGGGGAATCCGTAGCCCCAATGTATATCCGGCATGGCCATGGAATGCCCCACAATGCCCGGCAGAAAAGCCACATTGGCCACCTGCTCAAGCGCTTGCTCCTCCCTGATAACGCTCAGCATCTGCTCATCGGCAAAAACCAGTCCCGCCACTTTCATACCGCTTTTGTAATCTTGCGGTATCTCCCAGCGGTAATCATCAATTCTTTTCAGCTCACCCTGCCATGGACACATAAACTCATCCTTACATTTTTAAATATCAAATATTATTTTTGCCGAATAAACGTTATTCAGCTTCACAATATTAAGATTATGGTAAGTGGCCGCTTTAATCTCCCGCTTCAATTTGTGCCGTGCCGCGTCCAATTTTTCACCGTAGCAGACTGCTGACAGCTTAAGCCCGGCTGAAATAGCAACAGCAAATTCCCTGAAAATCAGGCCTTCCGCATCTAATGCATAGATAATCTCATTAAGCCATTCTACCAGCAGGGTAACGTCATCCTGCTCCTGCAATTCAATTTTATTACTTAAGGCCGGTTGGACGGTTAGCGGGTCTATCATCAGGCTGGTCATTCCGCGGGCAGCGTTGGCCATAAGTTCGCCCGGTTCCCTGCCATAGGCGATGATGCCAATATCAGCCGTATGCTCTATGACCTCAAATTGTTTATCCATGGTAAATATTAGCGTACACTAAATTACAGCGGCTGACTATTTATTGGCTGTTTAGAATAGGCCAATCAGCTTGACGAAATTCTTAACTGGATGCTACCATATGTGTTCTTGGGCCGCTAGCTCAATTGGTAGAGCAGTTGACTCTTAATCAACCGGTTTTGGGTTCGAGTCCCAAGCGGCTCACCAGGTTTTTTACGATTAGAAATCCTGATTTTCCCCTGTTTTTGTGTCATTTTTCACCCCTCGAATTATTTGCATTTTCTGTAATTTGCTTAACGGTTTACGACTGACTCATAGCTAAAGTTTACGCTTTTTAGCCTTGTGCTTCTGATAGTTTAAGCCCGGCGCCTGCATCCTTGGGGCTGTATATATTATGAACATATAAGAAGTACGTCTTTATTGAAAATGGCATTGCTCAGGCGTATACTCATCTCATTATGTCACGGTTGATGGGAGTTGGCAGCAAGCCGATACTTATCGTACTCTTTGTATCAGTTGCACTTAATATTTGTCTAATATTTACACTCGTTTCCCTAATTAATCCAGCGAAAAAAGCGGATGACTTATATTATACGGTCAAGGAAGTTATTGACGGCGACACAATAATATTAATTACTGGCGAACGCATTCGATATTTAGGGGTCGATACACCTGAATTACATCATCCCACAATTGGGAAGGAATGCGGTGGTCAGGAAGCAAAAGATGAAAATGCCAAACTATTGACTGGCAAAAGGATAAGGATTGAAAAGGACATAACTGACAAAGATCCATACGGCAGGTTATTACGGTATGTATTCACAGAAGATGGCTACTTTGTTAATTACGAAATAATCCGCAGGGGATGGGCGCAGGTATTCGTTATCTATCCTGATCGTAAGTATGAAAAAATCTTAATAGACGCTCAATTGTCAGCTGAGAAAGACAACGTAGGAATTTGGAAATATTGCATCAACCGTGAAAGAGTGGGGGTCCATGAAAACAAATAGGCACATAGTCTCAGCAATACTTCTTTGCCTGTTATTATTTATGACAGGGTGTTCACAGCAGCCTCCTTATACTCCACCGCCGGCCTACACGCCGTCACCTTACGATCCCTCAGCACCGGCAGCCTGCATATCGGAAAAGGACGCCTGGAATAATATTGGCCGGCAAAAGTGTGTAGAATATTTTGTTGGTAATCCTTTTAAGTCGTCCAAGGGAAATGTCTTTCTAAACGAATTGTCTGATTACAAGAAGGGCTTCACGGCCGTGATTATGGCAAATCCAGCCTCGAGTTTCGGCGATCCGATATCCAAGTATGGGTACAAGACAATCCGGGTCACCGGTATGATAAGGACATATGAAGGACACCCCGAAATAATTGTTAACAATCCGGCGGATATTACAGTTTTGAAATAGTAATAGGAGGCGATGTTGCGATGGGGTTAGAGGCCATTAGTTATGCAAATATTTTTACAAGTAGCCGGTTAAATTCTACTTCCTTATATTTTCAAGCACTTCATGGGCAGGTTGATTTTAATAAGACAGTTCTGTAATATGGAACTGTAAGAATTAGATTTTTATGGAGGGAGATTGAGATGGCAGTATACAAGGTTATCACTCTAATAGGAACCAGCCCCGTGTCCTGGGAAAAAGCTGCTGAATCCGCCGTCAAGGAGGCCCAGAAGTCAGTGCGTGGCCTCCGCATTGCTGAGGTAAAAGAGTTGGACATGCAAATCGAAAAAGGTAAGCCTATCAACTACCGGGCTAAGATAAAGGTATCCTTTGAATTCGACTCTAAGAAGAAGTAGTATTTCAACCCGCAGGTGACCTGTAAAACTTCAGGCTATTAGACTAATAGACCGGGTATAATGCTGCACCATTTCCAGGCTTTCCCGGTGGCCTAATTTTCTGGTGGTCATAATATCCTTACCTGTATATTCCATCATTGAATATGGAATTAATATGCTCTGTGTGCGCTGATGATGGATTATTTCCTCATTTAAACCCACAGAAACAAGAGAAGGTGTGAAAAAGTAGTCGCTATGCCCTGAGATTGCTTCGTCGCTGTGCTCCTCGCAAAGACGTGATTAGTGACAACTCATCCCGTCTTTTTTATTTTTAGCCCGGGTATAGTACTAAGGTCACCGGCCAACCGGTACCAATAGTCTATTGTATTAATAGAAATAGCCATTTAGAATTAGGGTGTTAGAAAGATCAGGAGTAGAAAAATGGCTGCCACGAAATCAATTACAGGAACACTCAAAACAGATCGGAAGGCACAGGTTCTATTCTGGTCAATGATAGTATGCGGATTGCTGATTGTCTGCTCGATAATTTTAGCAATGCGAATGATTTGAATCTCTGCGGTTCTCCTCCTGAAGCAAAGGGCGCCAGCACTCAGGCGCCTTTTGCTATTTTATAGAGGCATTATCCTGTACAGCTATGCCTGCTTGTATTTTCAAAACCCATAAATCTGATATAATAGGTTATTCACAATAATTTATAAGGAGGAAAACATGGCAATAGACAAAGCAAGGGTTGTCGGTCTGGTTGGTTTTTGGGCATTCATTATCGGCCTGGTCATAGCTGTAATCGCAGGGTTAGTACTTCCCGGCAATCCCCTGGTGGTCCTGGTCCTGGTCGTATTGGGCATCGTAATTGGCTTCCTTAACGTCACGGCAAAAGAAACACAGGCACTTCTGCTGGCCGCCATCGCATTAATTGTAGTTGGCAATGCATTCGCTCCGCTTAAATTCCTTGGCATTGATACATACATCGCCGGTATCCTGGCTTACATAACAGTTTTAGTAGCACCCGCTGCGGTCATCGCCGCGATTAAAACCATCTGGGCTATCGGCAAACCCGGAGACTAAACACAGGCTGAGCGGCAATTAGAAATCCGGCATAGCCGGCGACAGGTCAATTATTTTTTGCTCCCGGACGGGCAGGGTATCTGGTAATGCAGGTGCCCTGCCCGTTATTTTATCCAGGTTCAAGCTTATCCAAATAGCCTTCCCTCTCTACATTTGATAAAATGAAGTGGCTTATTTGCTTGGGCTGTAACGACGGGGGAGTGTCGGAACTGGCAGACGAGCATGACTTAGGATCATGTGCCGCAAGGCGTAGGGGTTCGAGTCCCCTCTTCCCCAGAAAATAGCAATTTAAGGAGGAGACCATGAAAGAAATGGAAGTCAGGAAAACAAAACAGAGCAAAATCAGCAAAGTCGATTTCTCTGCCCTGGGCTTCGGAGATGTCTTCACTGATCACATGCTCTCCATGGCATACGGCAAGGAGAAATGGCAAAAGCCGAAGATAACCCCCTTCGGCCCTGTGAGAATATTGCCTTCCCTCTCGACCCTGCATTACGGCCAGGCCGTGTTCGAAGGACTGAAAGCTTTCCACGCTAAGGACGGCTCAATCAATGTCTTCAGGCTCAATGACCACATTGACCGTTTTAACAGGTCCTGCCGCCGCCTTTGCATACCTGAAGTCGATAAGCAAACCTTTCTGGATGGCCTGGTACATTTGCTGAAGATGGACAGGGCATGGGTGCCCACCCAAAAGGGGTATTCCCTTTATATAAGGCCGTTCGCTTTTGCCGCAGATAACAACCTGGGCGTCCATGTCTCGCATACATACAGGTTCTTCGTTATTTTATCCCCGGTGGGCGCCTACTATAAGGAGGGTTTCAACCCGGTCAGGCTGATCACGGCCATTGACCATGCCCGCTCAGTTGAAGGTGGAACGGGCGCGGTTAAAACAGCGGGTAACTATGCCGCCAGCCTCCTGGCAGCACATGAAGCCCAGAAAAAAGGCTTCACTCAGGTCCTGTGGTTAGATGGTGTCCACAGGAATTACATCGAGGAAGTCGGCACTATGAACGTTTTCTTTCTGATCGGTGATGAGCTGATCACACCACACCTGGGCGGCACAATACTGGCAGGCATGACGCGCGCCTCAGTTATTCACCTGGCTAAAGACTGGGGCATGAAAGTCAGTGAGCGCAGGATCGCCATAGATGAGCTTATTAAAGCGTCCGACAAAGGCACGCTCAAGGAAGCCTTCGGCACAGGGACGGCTGCTGTTATCTCTCCTATAGGTTTAATACAGCACAAGGCCAAGACACTCACCATAAATAAAGGCAAGGTCGGGGAGCTATCGCTTAAGCTTTACAACGCTATTACGGGCATACAGTACGGTGAGAAACCCGACAAATTCGGCTGGGTTTATAAAATCAAATAGGGTGGATTTCAATCAAAGCGCATTGGAATGCAGGGTATTTGACACTGATTTACGGCAGACTATATACTTTACTCTGCATTTCAAAAGGGCCATTAGCTCAGCTGGTTAGAGCACAGTCCTGATAAGACTGGGGTCTGTGGTTCGAATCCACAATGGCCCACCATTCCATTTTCTGAAGCTAAAAATAACACCATTCAAGACAGATCCCGAACTTTCTTGTCTACTGGCTATTGGCGTGAGGGTTAATAAAATTCCAGATAAACAA
>CAIYTC010000238.1 GCA_903929005.1 uncultured Dehalococcoidia bacterium
AGGCAGGCGCCCAGGCTGTCGCAATATTTATCCGCGACGAGGCGCGCCTTGCCGTCCACTATCTGCAGCGCCCCCTCGGCGCATGACATGATGCACAGCCCGCAGCCGTCGCATTTATCCTCGTCGATTTGAACTATCTTGCGCTGGATCTTTGCCTGAGTGTTACCCATGGCCGGACCTCCCCTGATTTTATTTCTTGAGTTTACTGTAGATATCAGTGCCCAGGCACTGTTCGGCGTACTGGCAGTACTCCGCGCAGGAGTTGATATTGTTGAAGACAGGCTGCCCGCAGGACGGGCAATCCACTTTCATGTCGATAGAAAACAACTCCACCTCGCCTCCGCACTGAGGGCAAATCTTAATCTTTATGGCGGGTGTGCCGCTGCCGAACGAGCCAGGGCATTTAAATGGACTGATCATGGGCTAATTTTAGGAATGAAACAGCCGGTATGCCATGATTTAAGTCACACAAGTTCAAACTCAAACCTGCCGTTGTTGCTTTAGAAACAGCCATCGGTGGCGAGAACGTGGCAGTGGGGATTGAAACCCGGAAAGTAGCGTCTATGCTAAAAGCTTGGGGACATCCCTCAAAATGGCTTCCGTTTCCCTGACAATTTCCTGCACCATATCGTTGACCCCGGGCATATCTTTAATACGTTGAGCCGCTTCACCGGCAGCCAGGAGCGCTTTTTCCTGATTGCCTTCGAAGACAGCCTTTATTGAATCAATCTCATACTGAATCAAAGACATGTCGATCGTGGTGAAATCATCGGGGGTACCGAGGAAAACGCCCGGCGATTTCTGGAGAGTATTTTTGGCGTGTTCTTCGCTGCGGGGTGTCTTCAACCACCGGGCAGGCCCGACAAAGCCGCGCGCTACAAGGGTTGCCCTGTCGCCGGCGGCCACGACGCCCTCCTTCCAAATCTGATGGAAATCACTCTCCTGTGTGGCCAGAAAACGGGTGCCCATCTGTGCGCCGTCTGCGCCCATAACCAGTGCGGCCGCCAGCGTCTTGCCATCGCAGAACCCGCCGGCGCCGACCACCAGGGTCTCGTTGTCGGACACTGTTTCCACCACGGCTGGAAGCAGGATCATGGAGTGGACCGGTTCCCACGAGGTATGGAAACCGCCTTCATGGCCGGAAGCTACTATCACGTCGACACCAGCTTTCTTGCAGCGCAAAGCTCCCTTAACAGACGGAACAACGTGCATCCAGGTAAATCCTGCCCCTTTGATTTTATCTTTCCAGCCCAGAGGGTCGCCGGCGGACGTAAAGATAACCTTGAAATGCTTCTTGATATCAGGGTTCTCCTGGCAAACCCTGATGGCCGTATCAATCATGACGTGCGAATAGGGGAGAAGTTCCGCTGAGACCATCACGTTGATGCCGAAAATGCCGCCTTTAGCTTTAACCAGCCGGTATGTCCGTTTCAGCACCTTTTCCATGACCGTAGCCATATCGTCTTCCATGTTAGCCTCAGCGGTTTCCACAAAGGCTTTGTAAATCCAGGGCTGAAGGTCTTTGTCAAAAACGCCGCTTGTAGAAAGCAGTCCGAGGACGCCCGCGTTTGCTGCAGCAACACAAAGGTTGTTGTTGCTGAAGGGGCCCATTCCGGCCTGTATAATGGGATATTTGATCCCAACCAGGTCACACAATCTTGATCTAATCATTGAAGCGCCACTCCATATTTCTATTATTATCTTTCAGATAAGGACCTGCTGTTCCGAGGAGGTATTATCCGGGATTTCCCATATCAATTCGCAACCAGGCGATTATCATTCATTATCGCCATTGGTCAGCATAATATGCCTTAAGCGTACGGTTGTCAATGACCCCTCCGGGCCCTCCCTGCCTGCTGCCACCGGGTGCCCGTTTTGCTGATTATGATTTGATACTGATAGTGTTAATGATCTCAACCGTTCAGTTCCAAGGATTTAGACCACTCAGTCATGCCGATGTTGCCTTGACCTTATTAAATTCCTCAGCTAAATTGACAATAGACATGACTCTGTCATATCTTTAGAAAATATACACATAATTGCTGATGATGATTGGTTAACCTTGGATGTTGAAAAAATACAGGGGATAAAATGATTATAAAAGAAAACGAAGTAGAGCAATTTGATTTTGATGGATTAAAAATTACAGATTATACTGCAAAATTAGATGGGGATTCCTCGTTTGCAACAATTTCTGTCCTTCCGCAAATCAGTCATAAATTATCCTGGTCAAAAAGATCAAATAAATATTACTACATAATTTCAGGAGAAATTAAATTCATCGTAAACGATAAAGAATATGTTTTATCAGATGGTGATTTATGTGTAATAAAAAAAGGTGAAAAATTCAAATATAAAAACAATTCTGGTGAAATTGTAAAAATGATTTTAGTTCATACGCCAAATTTTAAATTAGATCAAGAAATATTTGAATGATAAATAAAATATTCCCGCTGATACCGAATCCCAGGTTATAATGAGGGGAACGCATTACTGGAGTCAGGATTAGCAGACTTCATTAGGGGGCTATCAGTATGAGTTGCGCATTTTGTGAAATCATTGCGGGCAAGCAGAAAGGATACAAGATTTACGAAAACAAAGATTCCCTGGTAATACTCGACGTGAATCCACTTGCCAGAGGGCATTGTTTAGCGATTTCTAAACG
>CAIYTC010000239.1 GCA_903929005.1 uncultured Dehalococcoidia bacterium
CTGGAAAAGATATTCGACCCGTTCTTCACCACCAAGCAGAAGGGCAACGGGATGGGGCTGGCCATATCCTTCTCCATAGCGCGCCAGCACGGCGGGCATATCAGCGTGGAATCGGAGCTGGGCACAGGCTCAACCTTTTACCTCTACCTGCCGGCTTCCACGCAAACGTCCTCCCCCAGGCAGGCTAATAAAGAGGCCATCAAACCTGCAGGCAAGGCCAGGATACTGGTGATGGATGACGAGAAGGGGGTAAGGGAGATAGCGGGACGCATGCTCAAGCACATCGGCTACAAGGATATCGAGTTTGCCAAAGACGGGGCAGAGGCTATTAAGCTATATAAAGCAGCCATGAAAGCGGGCAATCCCATTACCGTGGCCATCCTGGACCTGACCATAGCCGGGGGCATGGGGGGTGAAATAGCCATACAAAAGCTGCTCAAGATAGACCCGGGGGTAAAGGCGATTGTTTCCAGCGGGTATATCGATGACCCGGTTATCGCCAGGTACAGGGACCACGGGTTCAGCGGAGTGGTAGCCAAGCCCTATACCCTGGCGGAATTGCGCAAAGCCGTGCAGGACATGATAGGGTAGGGATGGTTGCAGGTCTTTGCGATGAGGCCGCGGGCGAGGAAGAAATCCCTGGGCATTACGCCACTGACGGACAGATTGCCGCGTCCTACGGGCTCGCAATGACATTTTTGCGCAAGGATTGCCGCGGCCGCTGCGGTGGCCTCGCAATGACATTTTTGGGCAGGCGGCCTCGCGATGACGAGTAGAGAAAGGATCCGCAATGACGTTTTTGGGTGCGGTATATTTATCTATTCTTATCCCCAGAAACATTGTCACCATTTTCAGCAACGTCACCCGCAGATACGAAATGGGGGTGATAATCATGGTGACGTTTTTTCCGCAAAGTTGGATGAGGATAAGGGGATGCCGACTCGCATGGCCAATCGGAGTGCCAGTGAGTTATTTTATTAGCCTTAAGGTCGAAATCAATTCAGCAGCGCTGATATTTTTAAGCTGGTCCCAGATTGCCTTTGGATAACTCACCTGGCCGCTGTCACGCTAATGCGGTCTTTTCCCTTAGTTATGATTATGTCTTTGGCATATACTTTTTCCCCTGCCTTATTGTATAATCGAGTAAACGGCAGATTAATTCATATTTATGCAGCAGAGTTTCCTCTGTCCGCGGTGCAACAACGTAGCCTTCCTGGGGCAGCGTTATTGCGGCTTCTGTGACCTGGCTTTCCTCTATTCATGCGACTCGTGCGGTTCTGCGCTAATACCTGGCGGGGTCTTCTGCGGCAATTGCGGCACACAAATTGACTGGGAAGAGCCGGACCAGCAGAGCTATCAACCGGTCCTACCACAGGGTCCTCCGTTGGCCGCCGCGCCCATTCACATTGAGCCGCCTGTGGATATCGGGCAGCCGGGCGCTCATCACGCCGCGCCAACCGGCCATGACGGGGAGCCAACTGTGTATCAACCCACGGGCCTGATCCAGCCACCCCCGGAAGCCAGCCTGCCACCGGAATCTATCCCGGCCGTGCCAGAGGTCCCTGTACATCCCATCCCGGCCGAGCATAAAGCGAAGGCGGCGGAGCATCACGAAAGGAGCCTGGCACTGCTCAAGGACGGACACTATTCGCTGGCTATCGACGAATTGAGCAAAGCCCTGCAATACGATCCAGGCACAGCTATTATCTACATGTTGAGGGGGGGCGCCCTGTATAAGAAGGGCGACCTCGATATGGCGCTGGCCGACCTGGACCGCGCTATCGAGCTCGACCCCGACCTGGCCGCAGCCTTCTACAACCGCGGCAGCGTTCACTATTACAAGCAGGATTTCGACCGCGCCATCGCCGATTTCTCGCGGGCACTGACTATTGATAATACGGACGCGTCGGCCTACCATAACCGCGGCTGCGCGTTAAGGATGAAGGGGAAATTCTACGAGGCCATCGATGATATCAACAGGTCTATACAGCTCGACCCGAAAGACCCGAGGTTCTATTGCAGCCGTGGTAACGCCTATACGCAGACCGGCCAGGTGCTGAGGGCGGTGGAGGATTTCAGGAAGGTAAAGGGCATGACCAGCGACCCGGCGGTTATTCAACTGGCCGAGCAGGCGCTGAAAGAGCTAAGCGAAACGTAAGCTTAATAAACTCCAAATTCCCATACCAAACTCGAAATACTAAGCAAATCCAAAAGGTCAAAGTCCGAAGCGGAGCAGCTTTGTATTGTGAGCCTGGTTAGAGCTATGAATTTAATATTCAGGTTAGCGGGCGCTGCAAGCCCCTACGGGACTGTTTCCTCGTCATTTTCCAGGGTTGAGGGTTCCGCCGGCAATGCCTCGGCTTCGACGACCTCAAGCTCCTCGATGTTGCGCTCCCGCCTGATCTGGTCTATCTTGAGCAGCGGCTTTTCCAGCATAGTTTTACGCGTGTTCTGCAGGGTACTGAACTCCTTCTGCGCTTCGCCGATCTTGCGTCCCATCTTGTCCATCCCTTCGGCGTACTTCTGCCATTGCAGCAGGAAAGAGCTGATCAACTGCAGGATTTCGTTGATGGCCTTATCCATTCTAAAGTTCTTTACGGCCTGGTTGATCAGTGCCAGGACGGCGTAAAGGGTGACCGGCGAGCAGAGCACTACCTTCAACTTAAGGGCGTCATCGAGCAGGGTGGGGTCGTTCTCGTTGATAAAGTGGTAGACCTGCTCGTTGGGGATGAGAACAAGCACATAATCGACGGTATTCTGCTCGGGGCTGATGTAGTCGCGGCCGGTCACTTCCCGGATGCGCTGGCGGGCGTCCTTGAGGAAGGCCCCTTTGAAGGCCTCGCGGTCGGCTTCTGATTCGGTGTTGATGTATTGCATGTAGTTGTCCAGGGGAAACTTTACATCCATGTTGAGCACCAGTCTGTTGGGCAGGAGGAAGGTGTAGTCCGGCCGGGAGCCGCTGGACTGGTCAACCTGCTGTTTATGGTAATTTGTGCCTTCAACGAAGCCGATGCTGCGCAGGATGTCATCGGCCATGCGTTCGCCCCATTGCCCCCTTACCCGTGAATTGCCAAGGGCGGCCTGTAATTTGCCCGTGGTCTCGGACAGCCGCAGGGTCTGCTCGGAGGCCGTCTTTAGCTGGGCGGTAAGATCACCATAGGCTTGGGCACGGTTCTTTTCGAGGTCGGTGACCAGGTCGCTTAAACTTTTGAGGTTATCCCGGACTTCTTTGATGGACTGGTCAATAAGCGCCTTCTTGCCCTCAAGGTTCTGCTCGGTGAGCTGGGCCTGGCTGCTGATGACCTGCCCGGACATCTTGACCATTTGGTCCACGGCGCTCTGCGCGGCGGCATCGGTAAAGGCCGCCAGGTTTTTCTGTATCTCGCCGCCGATGGATAGCACGTCCTGCCTGTAATAAGGCTTGTAAACGCGCGTAATCACGATGGTAACCACTACGCCGATGGCTATGCCGCCGAGCAGGACGATGCCGTAAATAAGCAGTTCACTCATGCCGTGCCTCCTTTATTTAACCGGTGACGATCAAATCACGTCTGCGGCAGCAGTTTATGCCAGTCGAAGTTGCGGTCCAACCCGCTGCCGGCTGCTATCATAATAAGGGATATTACCAGTATAGCGATGCTGACCATTAGCAAAAACTGCACGATTATCATGCCGACGCCCCACCACATCCAGGTACGCTGGGTTTTCCTGAAGCTCTCTATGCTGTCCCATTTCTTTTTCTGCCAGGCCCACTCGTTGCCGCGCACTCCGAGGACGATGGCCATCACGATGTTGATTACCCAGCCCACGTAGGGGATAAGCCCGCCCAGCGCAACCAGCGCTATCCAGACGTTGTGACCGATGCCCCAGATCCAGGTGAGCAGGAAGGCGCCCCAGTTCCAGCCCCTCAGTTCGGGGGGCAATTGAGACGCGGCGCCCAGTCCTGAAGTGTTGTCCGCTGCCAGAGGAGATGTGGGGCCGGACCAGGCGCCTGTTTTTAGCCTGGCCTCCATGCAGGCGTTACAGTAAATCTGGTTATCGACATTCACCTTGCATTCGGGGCAGACGAACCTGCCACAATTGCAGCAGCCGCCCAATGCCTCCCTATCAGTATGTACAGCGCATTTCATAGCTTATCCTCCTGCTCTAATCTTATGGCCGCGTTTAATCCCATTTCACTCCGGAACGCTGGATAGCCCAGACGATAAGCCCCGCGGCGAAAAGCAAAATCACCGTTACAATGAGGGTCACGGCAATGGATATCCACAGCCCCCAGAGCATCCAGCTACGCTGGACACGTTTGAAATGCTCGACGCTCTCCCAGCGCCTGCTCTGCCAGGCCCACTCGTTACCCTTGAAGGCCAGCACCCAGGGCATGACCATGGCGCCGAGATAGGGAACGAATACGAGGAATGACCACCAGACATTGTGGCCTATGCCCCAGATCCAGGTAAGCAGAAAGCCGCCCCAGTTCCAGTCGCCCAATCCGGGGGGAACGGGCGCTTTGCTGCCCATACCCGAGGTGTTGCCGGTGGTGACGGCCGTTGCCGGCACGCTGCCGCCGGAAGCCATCTTCTCGATGCAGGGGTTGCAGTAAACCTTGCCTGCATATTCAACCTTGCATTCGGGGCAGACGGCCTGGCTGCAGGCCACACAGGCGCCTATTGCGTCGCGGTCGGGGTGATGATAACAATACATGTCGGCCTCCTTCCCGGCTGGCTGCTCGGGCAACCATACCCGGCGGGTTTATCTTAAATAAAGTATATTGCATGCGAGGTCAACAATCTACCTGTAATCCTGCGACGGCCTAAACTTTTACCCCGGCAGCACGTTTTATTTACCAGGAAAACAAAAACGGGGGTAGTAAAAATGAGCGTCAATATTCAGTTTGCGGCCATCCTCGTAGGCTATTCGATTCTCTGTTCGCTCGTGGTGCTGCTGGCCTGTTCTTATGGGTAGATTTGCGCATCACCTTCTTTTATACCTCGTCCCAGGCCATCTTCTGGGGGCGGGGTATTTTATCTCCCGTTGCCCGCATAGGCCGGGTGGGGATATACTGATTCAGGGATTTTCTCATGAAAATAGGCGTCATCTCGGATACCCATGCCAGGCACTGCTCCCAGCTTCCGCAGAACCTGTTAAAGGCACTGGAAAAGGTTGACCTGATCGTGCATGCCGGCGATATAGTGACCATGGACGTTATCCGCGGACTGGAGACCTTAGCGCCGGTCAGAGGGGTTTGCGGGAATATGGACTATCCCGAGGTTAAAGTGGCCTTCCCGGACAGGCAGGTGCTTGAACTGGAAGGGAAGAAGATTGGCCTTGTGCACGGCAGCGGCGGGCCGTGGGAGATCGAAAAAAGAGTAAGGCAGATTTTTTCGGGAGTGGACGTCATCATCTTCGGCCACAGTCACGTGCCGATGAATAACAGCGCGGGTGGAGTGCTCCTTTTCAACCCGGGCCGGGCGCAAGAATCCTATGGGATACTGGAGGTGGGGGAAACGGTCAGCGGAATGATTTTTGAAGGATATTTTTAGAGGCATGCTATGAACGAAAACTGGCAGGAATTTAGAATACTCGACCACCCGTCTATCCTGAGTATGATCTTCTATCCCCGCGCGGATGATTACAGGCTGCCCGATTCGGATCGGATAACGGGCCTTATGGTCCCGGCGGGCGATGGCATAGAGATCTCCTGCCAGTTCTACTTCAGCGGCAAGGGAAACGCCAACATGCTTTTCTTCCACGGCAACGGTGAGCTGGCCAGCGAATACGAGGATGCAGGCCTGGCTTATAACGGGATCGGTATAAATTTGTTTGTGGCCGATTATCGCGGCTATGGCAGGAGTGGCGGCCGGCCCATGGTGAGCGCCATGATAAAGGATGCCCATCCGATAGCTATGTGGTTCGGCCAGTTTTTACAGGACAAGGGATATACAGGGAGCCGGTTCATCATGGGACGCTCCCTGGGCAGCGCTTCAGCCATAGAGCTGGCGGCCGCCTGTCCGGACGGGTTCAAAGGGATGGTGATCGAGAGCGGTTTCTGCGATGTAACCGACCTGCTGGGCAGGTTCGGCCTGGCTTTCAAAGGGCCGGGGCAGGAAAAGTTTGCTTCCCCGGGCTTCGACAGCGTGACGAAGATCGCTATGCCGACGCTGATTATACACGGCGAATATGATTCCATTGTGCCGCTGGCTGAGGGTGAAAAAATCTACCGCAATATTGCTTCGCCGGATAAAAAGATGGTGGTCATCCCGGAGGCTGACCACAACACCATTTTTAGCGCAGGAATGGAACTATACCTCAGGGAACTGGGGGGTTTCGTACAAAAGCACAAGTAGCAATAAAAGGAAAAAGCCCCCTCTACGATAGAGGGGGCTTTTAATAACAGGGCTACTTCTTTTCCGGTTTCTCGGGTTTTTCAGCTTTCTCCGCCGCCTCACCTTCCTTCTTCTCTCCTTCCACGGCCTCTTCGACTTCGGCAACAGCTTCAGCTGGCGCCTCTTCGACCGCCTTGCGGACTTCAGCGACCTTGATAAGCATCTGGTCAGGGTCGGCCAGGATGGTGATTTTAGCGCTGACCTTGAGGTCTTTCACATGCAGGGACTGCTCAGGCAACGCCAGGCTGGAGATATCGACTTCGATTTTATGCGGCAGGTCATCGGGCAGCGCCTCGATCTGCAATGTATTCATGGCATGCAGCAGGGAAACGTTCTTGAGCTTTAGCGCCGGCGCATCGCCGATGAATACCAGCGGCACCTCTGCCTTCAGCTTTTCGGACATGTTAACCTGGTAGAAAGCAACATGTATAGGTTCGCCGGTCATGGGGTTGCGCTGCACTTCGCGGATAATTACCATGCCGGGTGAGGCAGTGCCGCCCATTTTGATCGAGATAAGATCGGTACCACCGGCCCTGGCCAGCACATGACCCAGCTTGCGCACATCCACCTGCACCGGCTGCGATTCCAGGCCGTGGCCATATATATTGCAGGGTACGAGCCCACCCCTGCGCAGGAACCGTACCTTCTTCCCTTTGATTTCTCTTTGTAATACTTCAAGCTCGAGTCTTTTCATGGTGCTTCTCCAGAGTTAGTAACAAAGGATAAAGGTTAGCCTGTTTAAACCTCAAAGTCAAATTTCAGGCTTATTTTTGGTTTTTTGTGCTTTGGCCCGGCACGATGGTTGCCGGCCCTGCAGGCCGCAGAGGTTGCAATCGTCCAGGCGGCAGTCGGCGGTCTGGTCACCGGCCAGCATCTTCTGCCGCTCAGCGCCCAGGAAGGCACTGCTGACGCCGGAACTGATATGTTCCCAGGGCAGCGTCTCCTCCGCATCACGCTCGCAGTGGGCGTAAAAGGAGGGGTCGATGCCGCATTCTTCAAACGACTGCTGCCATTTTTGGAAATCGAAAAACTCGCTCCAGGTATCCAGCCGGCAGCCCTTTTTCCAGGCGGTGTAGATGACGGCGCCCAGCCGCCGGTCGCCCCTGGAGAGAACGGCTTCCAGTAAACTGGTTTTAGCATCGTGCCAGGAAAGCTGAACGTTGCTGCGCCGCAACTGGTTCTGAAGCAGGCTGTGCTTCCCATTAAGCTGCTCCTCCCTGTCCTGTCCCGACCACTGGCATGGGGTATGTGGCTTGGGCACAAAGGATGAGACCGAGACCCTGACACGGGGCGGCCGGCCGCGTATAGACTTGCCCAGGCGGCTGACCGATTCTACCAAGCCGGCGATGTCCCTGACATCGTCTTGCGTCTCGGAGGGAAGGCCTACCATAAAGTATAACTTGAGGTTCATCCAGTCCTTTTCGAAGGCGGCGGCAAAGGTTTCCAGCATGGCCTGCTGCGGCATCATTTTATTGATAGCCCCGCGCAGCCGTTCGCTGCCCGCTTCCGGTGCGAAGGTAAGAGTGGCCTTGCGGCCAGAAGGCAGGGCATCGATCAGGCCGATAGATGATTTATCCAATCGCAGGCTGGGCAGTGAGATGCTTATCCCTTCGCGGGTATACCTGGCTGTGAGGCTGGCTACCAGGTGGTTTATGTTGCTGTAATCACCGGAACTGAGGGAGACCAGCGATAGTGTATTATACCCACAGTTATTCAGCAGGCATCCGGCGGCTTCCAGCACCTTGTCTTCAGGCAGCTCCCTGACCGGGCGGTAAAGGATACCGGCCTGGCAGAAACGGCAACCGCGGCTGCAGCCACGCTGGATTTCAACGGCGGCGCGGTCGTGGATAACCTCTATGTAAGGTACAACCGGCCTGATCACCGGTTTAAGCTCTTTAGCTATAACACGCTCGATAACCGGAGGAGCATTGCCATCAACGGGTTGTAAAGAAGCCAGCGTGCCGTTGGACCGGTAGGAAGGATAATAAAAACGTGGCACATAGAACCCCGGCAGCCCGCAAAGCCGGCGCAGCAATGCATCCTTATCTTTTTTACAGGCGTGTACAACCTCTACCAGGCCCGGCAGGGCATCCTCGGCTTCACCGGCGAAAAATACATCGATAAAATCGGAGAGAGGTTCGGGGTTCATAGCGCAGCTACCACCTGCGATGACCAGTGGATATGAACTATCCCGGTCGCGGCTGAAGACCGGCAGGCCGGCCAGGTCGAGCATGTTGAGCACCGTGGTGCAGCTCAGCTCGTATCCCAGCGAGAAACCGATAACCTCGAACTGCCTCAACGGCCGGCGGCTCTCCAGGCTGTAAAGGGGGATATTATGCTGGCGGAGCTGCGCCTCCATGTCCGGCCAGGGCGCATAGACACGCTCGGCCAGGACGCCGGGCATATTATTAAGCTGCTCGTAGAGAATGGGGATTGCCATGTTGGACATCCCCACCTCGTAGATATCGGGGAAGGCCAGGGCTACGTGCACGGCAACATCATCCCAGTCCTTGGACAGGGAATTCCATTCCCCGCCGGTATAGCGGGCCGGTTTTACCACGCTGTGAAACAGGGAGTCATCAATTTGCAGCATATCTGTTGAGTCTTCAATTATAACCGCCGCCCAGCGTGCATACAAAAGCGGGCTGAGCGATAGCAGGTTTAATTATGGCATTATTGGCGGCAAGGCGTTGACACTGAGCAACGTAAAAGAGTATAAAATAGACTGTTTATATTTAATGTATAAAGCGGAGAATGGGGTCCGGTGGTATAAGGCCATGGCGCGTAAAACAGTAAAAAAAGAAAACAGGCAGGCCAGGCTGGCAGATATGGGCCAACAACCCGCTGTTAAGAAAGCCGGTGTGAGGCGTGGCAGGAGGGAAAAGGGTAGGGCAGAGCCTGCTGTGCAGCATTTAACCGGCCTGCTGGGCAGGTTGCCGCAAGCTGTATGCGTCTTCGATAAATACGGCACTATCGCATATTGCAATGAGAGCTTTGCCGCCCTGGCAGGACGGCCGCTAAAAAAGCTGATTGGACGGAAGCTGAGGAAAAATACGTTGTGGGGCCTGCCGGGGCAGCCGGATGAGTTCAGGGAGCTATTCCTGCGGGCCAAAGAATCCCGGCAGCCACTGTTAGTGCAGGCCCTGCCGGTAAATAGGGACGGGCAGGCGCCACAATACTGGGACCTGGAATTCAACCCACATATTTCTAAAAAGAAAAAAATTGAGGGCATGAGCCTGCTGGTGGAGGATGTGACACCCGAGCGCTCCCTGAAAAATAAGAGAGAGCTGCTGAATGACTACTACGCGGCGGCGTTGCACCATAATGCAATTCAGCCGCTGCTGGAAGATCTGATCGGCCTGCTTAAAGACTTCAGCGGCTGTCCTGCCGTGCAAATACTGATCCTTGACAGGTACAGTGGTAAAATATTGAAAGCCTCCAGTGAGAGCGGACCCGGGTTGTGGGACAGCGGGCAGGAATTGACCCCGGCGGCGGTGGAAAGCCTTTTCAGCCGGGCTCATGGCGCAGCGGAAAGTTACTTCAGTGAGGATGGCTGCGTATACGTGGCAAACATTAGCGCTGCCGGAAACGGGTTGAGCGGCAGCCTGAAAGAGCGGGTGACAAATGCCCGCAACTCATACGGCTATAACTCGCTGGCACTCGTGCCTGTCATTCTGGAAGGTAGGCCGGGCGGTTATATCCAACTTGCCAGTCCGAAAGAGGACGGCGTTGCGGCCGAAACCTTGAGAGCTGTGAAAAATATCGCCGGGCACCTCCAGGTGATACTCGAACTTGTCGGCCTCAAGGAGGAGGGCGGCCGGCAGCGCCAGAGCCTGCTCAAGCAGGTTTATGAAAGGTCTGCCCACCTCGAGTCTTTGAACCAACGGCTCAAACAGGAGGCAGTTGAACGGAAGAGAGCACAGGAAGAGGCGCAGGTGCAGCGGGACCTGGCCATAGCCCTCAACGGCATAGAAAACATGCCGGATGCACTGCAACTGTGCCTTGATACGGCCATCAGTGTTTCCGGCATTGACAGCGGCGGGATCTACATAGCCGACCCGGTGGCCGGCGGGTTTAAACTGGCCGTTAACAGGGGCCTATCCGAGGATTTTAGCCGGGTCGTTTCCTACTACAGCGCTGCTGCGCCAAACGCGCAAATCATCTTTGGCGGCAAAGCTATTTATGCCAGGCACCAGGATTTAGGGACGCCGATGAATGAGGCGCTTCTCAAAGAAGGACTGAGAGGCGCGGGTATCATCCCCATTATGCACGGCGGCAAGGCGGTAGCCTGCCTGAACATCGCCTCGCACGTTTTCGACGAGATCCCGTTTAACGCACGCAATGCGCTGGAATCAATGGCCGCTTACCTGGGGACTTTCATAGCGCACATCAGTGACCGGGAAGGGCTGGCCGAGAGCGAGGAGCGTTACCGGACGCTGTTTGCCTGTACCTTGAATCCCATATTGGTCATCGACACTGAGGGCAATTACATCGATGGTAATGACGCCGCGCTGGATTTCCTTGAATGTGCGCGGGAAGAATTCCTCTCTATGAGCGTTAAAAATACCCTGCCACCTTACCTGGATGAACACTGGTACGAGCAGTTGCGCAATATCTGGCTGACAGGAGGGACGGTAGAGCGGGACTATTACGTTTGGGGCAAGATAAAAGTGCTGGAACTGACTATCACACCGCTCCAGGTTGGTGGGCGCAAGACAGTAATTGGCATAGGCAAGGACATCACGGAACGGAAAAAGGTTGAAGCAGCGCTCAAGGAGTCTGAAGAAAAATACCGCTCCGTGGTTGAAAACGCCGGGGAAGCAATTTTCGTAGTACAGGATTCGATAATAAAGTTCGCCAACCAGCGTAGCTTGGAGCTGATGCAATATTCGATGGATGACCTGTCTGCCAGGCCTTTACAGGATTTCATCCACCCCGAAGACAGGCATAGGGTAGTCGAACGTTATCTATCGCGGCTTAACGGCGAGGATGTCGAGCCGGTCTGCCCGTTCAGGATTATAGATAAGAACGGCTCTGCCAAATGGGTAGAGCTGCGGGTCTCGCCTATGCAATGGGAAAATAAGCCTGCCATACTTACTTTCATAACGGATGCCACGGAGCGCTGGCAGGCCGGGCAGCAGGGTTCCATACTACCTTAGGAGGCGCGAAACTCCTACACTGATTAAAAATGAGTTATTCCACGGCATATCAACCAGGTCATGAAATTCTTTTCCACCCCGGCACAGCTTTATTTCCGCCCAAAATTGACAAGCCGTGATTTGATGGCTTCTACATTATTCATACTATTGTTGACAGGGAGTGAATTTCTGTGATATTATTTCCCTTTGTTGCAAACTCGCGCTGATATTCATAGGTTCAGCGAAGGTTTGGGATTACCTGGATATTAATCAAGCCGGCTGGTTGACCCGGGATGTGGGCCAGATCGGGAAGTAGTCCGGGAACAACTAAGTGGCTTTTTAATTTGCCCAAAATTTGGGAATAACAATAAAAGGATGAGAATAGTATGCCGACAGTAAACCAGTTGGTCAGAAAAGGCCGCCGCAAGGTAGCCAGGAAGACCAAGTCGCCCGCGTTGCAGGTGATATACAATACGCTCAAGAACAAATCGAGGAAGGGCGTATGTTCACCGCAGAAGCGCGGGGTCTGCGTACAGGTTAAAACCATGACTCCCAAGAAGCCTAATTCGGCGTTGCGCAAAATAGCCCGCGTAAGGCTGACCAACCATATCGAGGTCACGGCCTACATACCCGGAGAGGGCCATAATTTGCAGGAACACTCGGTGGTACTGATCCGCGGCGGCAGGGTGAAAGACCTGCCGGGCGTTCGATATCATATTATCCGCGGCGCGCTCGATGCTGCGGGAGTCGACAAGCGCAGGCAGGGACGCAGCAAATACGGCGCCAAGGCGCCCAAAAAAGCCACTGCGGCCGGTTAAATTTAACGGGGAGATAATATGTCGAGGCGAGCCAAATTTGTAAACAAAGAAGTCAGCCCGGACCCTAAATACGGGAGCGCGGTAGTGGCCAGATTTATTAATAAGATAATGTATATGGGCAAGAAGTCTATTGCCCAGGGCATTGTTTATGATGCCTTTGACCGCATCAGCAAGCAGAGCAAGACTGAGCCGCTGCAGGTTTTTGAGCAGGCTATGAAGAATGCCACCCCCAACCTGCAGGTCAAATCGAGGCGCGTGGGTGGCGCTACATACCAGGTACCTATTGAAGTCAGCCAGGAGCGCGGCGAGTTCCTGGCAACAAAATGGATCATTACTTATGCCAGGGACCGCGGCGGAAGGTCGATGGCCGAAAAGCTGGCCGCGGAATTGATGGATGCGGCACAGGGTCAGGGTAATTCCATCAAGAAGAGACAGGATACCCACAAGATGGCTGAGGCAAATAAGGCATTTGCGCATTACAAATGGTAATAGCTGGAATTAAAGAATCCCGGCCGAAATCAGGCCAGGGTGTTAATAAAGTGACAAGATCATTTCCGCTCGATAAAATACGGAACATAGGCATTATCGCCCACATAGATGCCGGGAAAACTACGACCACTGAAAGGATACTTTTCTATACCGGCAGGACCTATAAAGTTGGCGAGGTGCATAATGGCACGGCGGTTATGGATTGGATGGTGCAGGAGAGGGAACGCGGCATTACTATAACATCCGCTGCCACCACCTGCCACTGGAAAGAAGAGCGCATTAATATCATTGATACCCCCGGACATGTTGATTTCACCGCTGAAGTCGAGCGCAGCCTGCGCGTGCTGGATGGCGGTGTGGTGGTGCTGGATGCCGTAGCCGGAGTTGAAGCACAGTCCGAAACCGTATGGCGCCAAGCTGACAGGTACGGTGTGCCCAGGATATGCTTCATCAATAAGATGGACAGGATTGGAGCTGACTTTGAGCGGACCATCGGCATGATTGAAGACCGGCTCAAGGCCAAGTCCGTGGCTATACAGCTTCCCATCGGCAGGGAGAACCTTTTCCGCGGCGTGGTTGACCTGGTGGCCAAAAAGGCCTGGGTATTTCCTGATGAGGTCACTGAAGAGCCAACGGAAACTGAGATCCCGGAAGATTTGAAAGAGCAGACAGCCAGGTCCAGGCATGATATGATCGAAAAGCTGGCAGAAAATGATGACCAGCTTATGCTTAGATATGTTGATAACCAGGAAATCAGCGAAGAAGATATCAAGGCCGCAATCAGGCGGCTTACCATTGCTAACAGGATTGTGCCGATAGTCTGCGGCACTGCCCTGCGCAACAAAGGTATCCAGTTAGTGCTGGATGCTGTTGTTGACTACCTGCCGTCACCGCTGGATAAACCACCGCTAAAAGTCATTGATACCGCGACCGGCCAGGAAGTAATCCGCACGGCCAGCGATGATGAGCCCTTCACGGCCCTCGCATTCAAGGTAGTTTCAGACCAATTTGTAGGAAGGCTGGTTTATTTCAGGGTTTATTCGGGCAGCATTAAAGTTGGCGCCCAGATACATAATGCCAGCAGGCAGGGCAGGGAACGCCTGGGCAGGCTGCTGTTGATGCATGCTAATAAACGCGAAGAAATTGAGGAAGTAGATACTGGCAGCATCGCGGCTACGCTGGGTTTAAAGAACACCTTTACCGGTGACACGCTTTGCGGGGCAGGGCAAACCGTGTTGCTGGAGGACATAAAATTCCCCGAGCCGGTAATTTCTATGGCCGTCGAGCCCAAGAGCAAGGCAGATCAGGATAAATTGGGCGATGCCATGGGAAGGCTGGCGGAGGAGGACCCCACTTTTAAAATCCGCAGCAACGAGGAGACCGGTCAGACAATTATTTCAGGCATGGGTGAATTACATCTCGAGGTACTGGTCGACCGTATGATGAGGGAATTCGGCGTACAGGTCAGGGTCGGGAAGCCACAAGTTGCCTATAAGGAGACTGTAACAGTGCCGGTTGAGGCTGAAGGACGCTTTATCCGCCAGAGCGGCGGGCACGGCCAGTACGGTCATTGCTGGCTCAAAATTGAGCCGGGCGAGCGCAACAGCGGATTTGTATTTGTTAATGCGGTGCGCGGTGGCGATATATCCAGGCAATACATACCGGCGATTGAAGCAGGTGTACGTGAGGCGCTGGATACGGGCGGA
Source organism: uncultured Dehalococcoidia bacterium (assembly GCA_903929005.1). Classification (GTDB taxonomy): domain Bacteria; phylum Chloroflexota; class Dehalococcoidia; order GIF9; family UBA5629; genus CAIMUM01. Next base: position 14,532 of record CAIYTC010000239.1, read on the forward strand.
GTCAGCGGGTACCCGCTGGTTGATATAAAAGTTACGGTATTTGATGGCAGCGAGCACGATGTCGACTCGTCGGAAATGGCATTCAAAATGGCCGGTTCATTTGCCTTGAAAGAAGGCGTTTCTAAAGCGAAATCGGTGGTGCTCGAGCCCATTATGAGACTGGAAGTAGTGACACCTTCCGCTTTCATGGGTGATGTAATCGGCGATATCAATTCCAGGCGCGGACAGGTGCAGGGCATTGAGACGCATGGTGAGACGTGTGTTATACACAGCTTTGTCCCACTGGCCGAATCTTTTGGCTACACCACGACCTTGCGCTCGCTTACACAGGGCAGGGCCACTTCTTCAATGGAATTCCAGCAGTATAGCGTGGTGCCGGCCAGTATTCTGGAAGAAATGTTAGCTAAATCAAAGGGTAGGTAAATGACCAAGCAGAAGATAAGAATTAAACTGAGGGGATACGATCACAGGATGGTCGACCAATCTGCCGGGCAGATTGTGGAAACCGCTATTAAATCGGGCGCCGAGGTCATAGGGCCGATTCCGCTGCCGACGAGAATTGAGAAATTCTGTGTCATCAGGTCGGGTTTTATTGATAAGGATTCCCGTGAGCAGTTTGAAATACGCACTCATAAAAGGCTGATTGATATAGTCGGGCCCACCGCTAAGACCATTGACGCCCTGACACAGTTGCAATTGCCCTCAGGCGTGGAAATTGATATCAGATTGTAGGAATGTAAGAAATGGCTGGCATACTTGGTAAAAAAATTGGAATGACGCAGTTATACAAGGAAAATCTCGAGATCGTCGTGACGGCTATCGAAGCGGGCCCATGCTGCGTTACGCAGATCAAGACGATCGAAAAAGATAAATACAACGCAGTGCAGATCGGTTTCGGTGAGTCCAGGAAGCTGAGCAAGGCCGAGAAAGGCCATTTGAAGGATAACGGGAATTACCGCTATTTGCGCGAGCTGCGCATCGATGATGTGAAAGATTACCAGGTCGGGCAAAAGATAGATGCAGGTATGTTCAAAGCTGGCGACGTTGTACAGGTGGAAGGCATTTCTAAGGGAAAAGGATTTGCCGGCGGCGTAAAAAGGTATCATTTTCGCGGCGGGCCAAAGACACACGGCCAGTCCGACAGGCACCGCGCACCTGGTTCGGTTGGTTCCACTACCACCCCGGGCCGCGTATTAAAAGGTTTGCGCATGGCCGGGCATATGGGCGCCCGCAAGGTAACAATGCGCAACCTCGTAGTGGTTGAGGTCGACACAGGGAAAAATGTGGTGCTGCTGAAGGGCGCGGTACCCGGCGCCAAGGGCGGGATACTGCTGATAGAGAAAGCGGCTTAAAAGGTTACTGCAGTGGATTTTGAAGTATTTGATTTAAAAGGCGCCAGGACCGGCAAAATAAAGGTCAGCGATTACGTGTTTGGGCAAACCGTAAATGAAGCGGTAGTGCACCAGGCGCTGCTCAGGCAGTTAGCCAACCGCCGTCAGGGTAATGCGGATACACAAACACGCTCTGACGTCACACGGAGCACCAAGAAGCTCTACGCTCAGAAACATACGGGCAGGGCCAGGCGCGGCAGCGCCAATTCTCCGTTGCTGAAGGGTGGCGGAGTAGTATTCGGGCCGCATCCCCGGAGCTACCGCCAGGATATGCCTAAAAAAATGCGCTGGCTGGCTTTGAGAAGCGTGCTCTCAGGTAAGGTCCGCGATGGCGAGGTCAAAGTCCTGAAGAAACTTGAGCTTAAAGAACCCAAGACTAAACTGATGACGGAGATCCTGGATTATCTCGGTGTTGAAAGCACCGCCATCATCGGGGTTGCTATGGGCAATGACTATATTACCATGGCGAGTTCTAACCTGCCGGGTATAAAAACGACCATGGTTTCGATGCTGAACGTAGCAGACCTGCTTTCTTATAAGATGCTGGTGTTGGACGTTGCTGCCGTACGCCGCATTGAAGAGTTATGGGATAGGAAAGCGGCCGCCACGAGCAAGGAAAAAGCAGGATAAGGCTCTAAGAGGGTTATTAGCAACATGAATTTATATGAAGTTTTACGCAGACCGCTCATAACTGAAAAGAGCACGCGGCTTTCCGAAAGCAATAAATATGTCTTTGAGGTGGATAAAAAGGCCTCCAAGGACCAGGTCAGGCAGGCTGTTGAAAAAGCCTTTAAAGTCGCGGTGCGGGGCGTCAATATTATCAAGGTGCCCGGTGAAATTAAACGCATGGGCAGGCGAGAAGTGAAGCGCCCTCCCTGGAAGAAGGCAATAGTGACACTCAAAGAAGGCGATAAAATACAATTCTTTGAGGGTGTCTAAGATAACAGGAGTAGAAATTGGGTTCTGTTATAAAGAAACGCAAAAAAAAGATGGCGAAGCATAAGCATCGTAAGCTCTTGAGAAAGAACCGATGGCAAAAACGCCATTCGTAAAAAGGTAGGAGTAGTTAGATTTGGCTTTAAAGACATTTCGCCCTACATCCCCCGGGCGCCGCGGAATGGTGAAGATATCGTTTGACGATATTACCAAGACGACGCCGGAAAAAGCCCTGTTAGTGCCGGCGAAGAAGAAAGCAGGCCGGAATAGCAGGGGGGTTATAACGGTGCGCCACAGGGGCGGTGGGGCCAAGCGCATGACGCGCATAATAGATTTTAAGCGTAATAAGCTGGGAGTGCCCGGCAAGGTGGCCGCCATTGAATATGATCCCGGGCGGTCCGCACGCATTGCCTTGATTTTTTATGCCGATGGCGAAAAGCGCTACATGCTTTGCCCGCATGGATTGGGCGTCGGTGATACCATATTAGCCGGTGAAGGCGCCGAAATTAAACCTGGCAATAATCTGCCGCTGGGGAGTATCCCGGCCGGGACCATGATACATAACCTTGAATTTGAACCCAACAAGGGCGGTCAGATAGTAAGGAGCGCCGGCACATCTGCTCAGTTACTGGGCCGGGAGGATAAATACTGCACGGTGCGGTTGCCCTCCGGGGAAGTACGCCGCTTTATTAATGAATGCAGAGCTACCATAGGGCAGGTTGGAAATCTTGACCACCAGAATATTAAACACGGTAAAGCAGGACGGATACGCTTGCTGGGACGACGGCCCAAGGTGAGGGGTTCTGCTATGAGTCCCCGTGATCATCCGCATGGGGGCGGCGAAGGCAGGTCGCCGCGCGGTATGCCTCCCAAGACACCGCAAGGCAAGCCGGCATTGGGACACAGGACACGTGCCGGCAAACCGTCTGATAGACTGATTGTAAGGCGCCGGTACGCCGATAAATAAAGAGGTAAATAAAGAATGTCACGTTCAGCGAGAAAGGGTCCATACTGTCATCCGAAGTTGCTGAAAAAAATAGAAGCGCTTAATAAGAAGGGCGAAAAACAGGTGATTAAAACTTGGGCTCGGGCTTCCACCATAATGCCGGAAATGCTCGGCCACACCATCGGTGTGCATGATGGAAGGCGACACGTACCGATTTTTATAACTGAAAATATGGTTGGGCATAAACTGGGCGAGTTTGCCATGACCCGCACATTCCGCGGTCATGTTGGTAAGTCTGTAGCCGCAGCACCGCTCAAGAAGAAATAAGCAGGTAAGAAATGAGAGTTGGATCAATAGCTAAAGATATCGGGATACCGCCCCGCAAGGTAAAGCTTGTGGTGGATATGGTGCGCGGTAAAAAAGTTGAAGATGCGCTTAATATACTGAAGTTCACGCCCACCCCCGCAGCTAAAGCTATTGCGAAGGTTATTAAATCTGCCTCATCTAATGCGGAAAATAACTACCAGATGGATCCCTCCGCATTAAAGGTCGTTTATATCGTGGCTGACGAAGCCCGCACCATGAAAAGGTTCAGGCCTCAGTCACGGGGTCGTTTCAGCCCTATATTGAAACGTGCCACGCATATCAAGGTTTTCGTTTCCGAGGAGGAAAAATAAGTGGGACATAAAGTGCATCCCTACGGTTTCAGGATCGGCATAATACGGGACTGGAAGGCCAAGTGGTTTAATGAGAAGCATTACATGGAAACGCTGCATGATGATCTGAAACTGAGAAAAGAAATTAAATACAGGCTTCGTGAAGGTGCAGTCGCCCGGGTCGAGCTTGACCGCCAGGGGAACGATATCATTGTAACCATCTTCACGGCCCGCCCGGGTATTGTGATCGGCAGGGGCGGACAGCGTGCCGAAGAGTTGAGGGCTCAGTTGGAAAAGCTCTGTGGCAAGAAAGTTAAATTGTCGATAAAGGAAGTCGGACAACCTGAGACGGAAGCGGCACTTGTGGCACGTAATATTGCAGACTCGCTGGAAAGGCGCGTAGCTTTCAGGCGTGCTATGAAACAAGCAGCTTTCAAGACCAGGCAGGCCGGCGCCAAAGGCGTAAGGATAAGCTGTGCCGGCAGATTGGGAGGCGCTGAAATTGCCAGGCGCGAAACCGTCCGTGAAGGCCGGTTACCCCTGCATACGCTGTGTGCAGATATTGATTACGGCGTTGCAGAAGCTGCTACCACAATGGGGAACATCGGCGTCAAAGTTTGGATTTACAAGGGCAACATTATACCTGAAGTAAGGAGAGAAAGTGTTACAACCGAAACGAGTGAAATATCGTAAGTGCCACCGCGGCCACCTGCGTGGCAAGGCACAATCCGGTAATACTATTGTCTTCGGTGATTTCGGTATGCTGGCAGAGGAAGGCCACTGGATCACGTCAAGGCAAATTGAAGCCGCACGCCGCGTAATAGTGCGTTACCTGCGCCGCGGCGGGCAGGTGTGGATACGCATCTTCCCGGATAAATCGGTCACCAAGAAGCCGGCGGAAACCCGTATGGGCAGCGGTAAAGGCTCAGTCGACCACTGGGTGGCTGTGGTAAAACCCGGCAGGATGCTATTTGAAATTGGCGGCATCAAGGAAAATATGGCGAAAGAAGCGCTTAACATGGCAGCCTATAAATTGCCCATTAAAACCAGGTTTGTAGCACGTGTAACACTTAAAGAAGAGGCAAAAAGTGAAACTCAGTGAAATCAGGGCGTTTGGCGACGCCGAACTGCAAAAAAAATTGGAGGAAGCTCACCAAGAGTTGTTTAACCTGCGCTTCAAGCTGGCAACCAAGCAGCTGGTAAATCATTGCGAACTGCCCAGGGTAAAGAAAAGGATCGCCAGGATAAACACGATAATAACCGAGAGGGAGCTTGGCAAGCTATAAAAAATGGAAAAGAACCGCAAAATCAGGATCGGTAAGGTAACCAGCAATAAGATGCAAAAGACGGTTGTTGTGCAGGTTGAAAACCTGCGCAGGCATCCGCTGTATCACAAGGTTGTCAGGCATTCCTCCAGTTTTAAGGCGCATGATGAAGACAATATGTGCAACATCGGCGACGTGGTGAAAATCGTGGAGAGCCGGCCGCTGTCTAAAGACAAAAGGTGGCGGATCGTGGAAATAATTCAAAAAGCAGACATAATCGGTGTCTTAAAGGACGATTTAACACAGGTAAACCAGGAGAACTGAAGTGATTCAGACGTTAACCAGACTAAAAGTTGCGGATAATACGGGTGCGCGCCAGGTGATGTGCATTGGTGTGCCGGGGGGCACACGCAGGCGATATGCTTCTGTAGGTGATGTGATCACCTGCAGTGTGAAGCGCGCCATTCCTGGCGGCATGGTTAAGAAAGGTGATGTCGTCAAGGCCGTTATCGTCAGGATTGCGCAGCACCACCACAGGCCGGACGGGTCCTATGTGCGTTTTGATGATAATGCCGCGGTAATACTGGACGACAAGGGCAACCCGAAGGGGACACGTATTTTCGGACCGGTGGCCAGAGAATTAAGGGATAAGAATTTTATGAAGATTATTTCTCTCGCTCCAGAGGTGCTTTGAGATGAAAATTCATAAGGATGATACTGTGCTCATCATAGCCGGCAAGGATAGGGGTAAAAAGGGCAAGGTACGCAAGGCCCTGCTGCATAAAGATAGTGTAATAGTGGAAGGCTTCAACCTGATTAAACGCCATTCTAAAACCAAGGGCAAGACCAGGCAGGCCGGGATAATCGAGCTTGAGGCGCCTATCCACATTTCAAACGTGATGATAATCTGTAATAAATGCAATAAACCGGCCCGCGTTGGATCCAGGGTACTTGAAGATGGCAAAAGGGCCAGGTATTGCCATAGCTGCTCCGAAATCATTGATTAATTTGAGGTAACCCGATAATGGCAAGGCTTAAAGAAAGATATAATAAAGAAATAGTACCGCAACTGATAAAAAAGCACGGTTATAAAAACGTCATGGAAGTGCCCAGGGTCAGCAAGATCGTGCTTAACCTCGGCATGGGCGAATCGCTGGCCAACCCCAAGGCGATGGAAGCCGCGGAAAAGGATTTGACGACAATTGCCGGCCAGCATGCCGTAATTACTAAAGCCAAGAGGTCAATTGCCGCGTTTAAGCTGCGCGCAGGCACACCGATCGGCATGATGGTTACATTGCGGGACCAGAGGATGTACGAATTCCTGGATAAACTGGTCAGCGTTGTCCTGCCACGCATACGTGATTTCCAGGGGGTGCCGCGGGACGCTTTCGACGGGCAGGGCAATTACACCCTTGGCCTGAAAGAGCAGATCGTGTTCCCTGAAATTGAGTACGACAAAGTGGATAAGACCAGGGGACTTGAAATAACCATAGTTACTTCTGCCAAGACAGATGAAGGCGGCAGGCATTTGCTGGAAGCAATCGGCATGCCGTTTAAAAAAAATTAGTAAGGTAAAAGAATGGCGAAGCTTTGCAAGATTAATAAAGCCAACAAGGCACCCAAATACAAGGTGCAGCAGCATAGCCGCTGCAAGCTGTGTGGCAGGCCAAGGGCATACATGCGTAAATTCGGAATGTGCCGCATATGCTTCCGCACCCTGGCCCTCAACGGTGAATTGCCCGGGGTGCGGAAATCAAGCTGGTAATATAGTTAGCGGAGTTGTGTATCAATGGTTACTGATCCGATTGCTGATTTGTTGACCCGAGTACGTAATGCTGCCATGGCACGCCATGACAGCGTGATGGTACCTGCTTCTAAAATGAAAATTGAAGTAGTAAAAATCCTTAAGGATGAAGGTTTTATCGTCAATTATTCCATTGTGAAGGGCGATCCGCAGAACATGATTAAAATTACGCTCAAATATATTGATAAGCGTCCTGCCTTTATAGGCCTTGAGCGTGTTAGTAAGCCCGGCCTCAGGTTATATACCGGCAAAAGGGAGATACCCAGGGTTTACGGCGGCCTCGGTATAGCAATTATCTCTACACCCAAGGGCCTGCTGACGGGACAGGAAGCATGGAAAAGGAACCTGGGCGGTGAAATATTATGTTATGTATGGTAATTGAACTCTGTGAGGTGAACCTGTGTCTCGTATAGGACGGATGCCCATTGACATCCCTGCCGGCGTTAAAATTAAAATCGATGGCAGGCAGGTTACTGTTGAAGGGAGCAAAGGTAAATTAACCCGCGAATTCCATGCCGATATTAAGATTACCCAGGAAAGCGGGAAATTGCTGGTTGCGCGGCCCAGCGATAACAGGCTGCACCGCTCGCTGCACGGTTTGAGCAGATCTTTGCTGTCAAATATGGTAGATGGTGTTACCAAGGGATATGAGAAGAACCTTGAGTTAAGCGGTGTGGGTTACCGGGCGCAAAAGACAGGCAATATGCTTACACTGCAGATCGGGTACAGCCACCCGGTGGAATTTGATGCGCCCCAGGGCATAGATATCATTGTCGAAGGGACCAACAAGATCCGCATAGCCGGTGTTGATAAAGAACTCGTTGGCGAAACGGCAGCTGAAATCAGGCGTATCCGCATCCCTGACGCTTATAAAGGCAAGGGTGTTAAATACGCTGGTGAGAGGCTTCGCTTGAAGCCCGGTAAAGCCGGCAAGACAGCTACGAAAGGGAAATAATAATGCCTAAAGTAAGTTCGAATATAGCCAGAAAAAGGCGTCATGCACGTATCAGGGTCAGGGTTTCGGGCACGCCCGGGCAACCGAGGCTTTGCATTTTCCGCAGCCTGTGCAATATATATGCCCAGATAATAGATGATGCCAGCGGTACGACGTTGACTTCGGCTGATAGCTTGAATGCTGATTTGAAAAAGCAGTTAAAAGGAAAGAATAAAACACAGGTTGCCGAATTGATAGGTTCTGAGTTGGCCAAAGGCGCCCGGGAAAAAGGGATCAGCGTGGTTGTATTCGACCGCGGCGGCTACAAATACCACGGCAGGGTCAAAGCGCTGGCTGAGGCGGCTCGTAAAGCCGGTTTAAAATTCTGAGGATTTGAGTATGAAAGCAGCGACGAAAACACATTCAATAATGCCAAGGGTGGATATCAGCGATATGGAGTTCACGGAGAAGCTGGTTTCACTGGACCGCGTTACCAAGGTGGTAAAGGGCGGCAAAAATATGCATTTCCGCGCTCTGGTAGTAGTCGGTGACGGCAAAGGCCATGTCGGAGTGGGATTGGGAAAGGCGAGGGAAGTCCCCGAAGCTATACGCAAGGCCGGTGTGGCAGCCAAAAGGAATGTTATCAGCGTGGTTTTCAGGGATAATACCATCCCGCATGAGAGTTTTTCCAAATTCGGCGCTGCCAGGGTCCTGCTCAAGCCGGCATCCCCCGGCAAAGGTGTGATCGCAGGCGGCGGGGTGCGCGCAGTGGTTGAGGCCGCAGGTGTCAAAGATATTTTGACTAAATCACTGGGATGCGCTAACCCGGTAAATGTTACCAAAGCGACAATTCTGGCACTGGCCAACCTTAGAGATATAAAAGAAAGCGTCCAACGAAGAAAAGGACAGCCGGGAGATGAGGAGGTAAAGGCAAGTGGCTAAAATACGCATCAAGTGGATAAAAAGCGATATCGGATATGCCAGCGACCAGAAGCGCACCTTGAAGGCGCTGGGTTTTCACAGGCTCAACGGAGTGGTCGAAAAGGAAGATACTCCTGTTATCAGGGGAATGATAGCCAAAGTTAACCATATGCTTGAAATTGAAGAGAAAGAACATGGATCAAAGTAATTTAAAGCCTCCGGCAGGAGCAAAACATAAAAAGAAGCGTGTCGGCTGCGGAGATGGCAGCGGGCATGGTACTTTTTCTACGCGTGGATGCAAAGGTCAGAAGTCGAGGGCGGGCAGAGATCTGCGCCCGGGCTTTGAAGGCGGCCAGCTTCCTATTATTAAAAGGTTACCCTGGACCAGGGGCTTTACCAATGTGGCTAAGATCGAGTATAGCCTGGTCAACGTAGGGGATTTAAGGCTGTTTGACGCCGATGCCGAGGTAAGCCTGGAAGCACTGGTGGAGTCAGGGTTAGTAAAAATTGCCAGGCTGCCCGTTAAGATACTCGGCAGCGGCGAAATTGACCGACCCCTTACAGTTAAAGCCCATAAATTTTCAGCAACTGCGAAAAGCAAGATCGAAGCGGCCGGCGGTAAGGTAGAGGAGATCTAAGATGCCGCAGACACAATCAAGGCCACGCCTGATTCAGGCTATGATAGATGCGTTCTCACTGCCTGACCTCAGGCAAAAACTAATTTTTACCCTGGCCATGCTGGTCATTTTCCGCTTTATTGCACATATTCCCATCCCCGGTGTGGACGTCGCAGCGCTGCAGAAGATATTTGAACGAAGCCAGTTGCTGGGCATGCTCGATTTATTTAGCGGCGGCGCCATGAGGTATTTCAGCATTGCTGCCATGGGCGTATACCCGTATATCACTTCGTCGATCATCATGCAATTGCTGGTGCCCGTGATACCTGCTTTGCGCAGGCTTTCAGAGGAAGGAGAGGGCGGCAGGAACAGGATCAACCAGATAACACACTGGCTAACGGTCCCCCTGGCTGCCTTGCAGGGTTTTGCGCAGCTGCAGCTTTTGCGCAGCCAGGGCGGCGTGCTCCAGGCAGGTCCCCTTGAAACAGTAGCTATTATAGCGTCCTTAACGGCAGGTACCATGATATGTGTCTGGCTGGGTGAGCTTATCACCGAGCGGGGCATAGGTAATGGTGTATCCATTATAATCTTCGGCGGCATTATCGCCGGGTTGCCGGAGCAGATCGGGCGAGGCATGATTGCCAAGGACAATTGGGCAGGCGTCGGTGTATTTGTGATTTTGGCTTTAGCCACGGTCGTTTTGATAGTGATCTTTACGGAGGGGCACCGCCGCATACCAGTACAATACGCGCGGACTGCTTTCAGGGGCGGCAAGATGTACAGGCAGGGGGGTTCCACTTATATCCCGTTGCGGGTCAATATGGCGGGCATGATCCCGCTGATCTTTGCCATGTCCCTGATGATATTCCCCGGCACTATTGCCAGCTATCTGGCTGCACCGGCGGGTCAGGATCCCAATTTCGCCAATACCATCATGGAATGGTTCAACCCCAGCGCCCCACTACCGGTCGGGCTATTTTACTGGATATTTTATTTTGCGCTGGTCGTAGGGTTCACGTTCTTCTATACCATGGTTATTTTCGAGCAGATGGACCTGGCGCGTACCCTGCAAAGGCAAGGCGGGTTTATACCCGGTGTAAGGCCGGGCAAGCCCACCACGGATTATTTAAATGGCGTTATTAACCGTCTGACCTGGGGTGGATCGCTCTTCCTTGCCATTGTGGCCATAATGCCTTTTATCGCCGGTCATATTACTAACGCATCAGTGATGGTGTTATCCAGCACAGCTATCCTCATCGTCGTGGGCGTAGCGCTGGATACAATGAAACAGATAGAAGCGCAGCTTACCATGCGGCGCTATGAAGGTTTCTTGAAGTAAGGAGGATTTGAAAAATGTTCTTTATATTGCTTGGAGCGCCCGGGGCGGGGAAGGGTACCCAGGCAGATATTATAGTTAAGGAAATGTCCTTGCCACATGTGGCTTCCGGCGACCTGTTCAGGCAGGCTCTTAAGAGTGGGAGCGAACTTGGCAAGCAGGCGGAATCCTACATGAAAGCCGGCAAGCTTGTGCCCGATGAGGTCACGATAAAAATGATACTCGAACGCATCTCGCAGGCTGATTGTAAGAACGGTTGCGTCTTTGACGGTTTCCCCCGCACGCTTGAGCAGGCCAAAGCGCTCGATGCTGCCCTGGGAAAACAGGGCCAAGTTATTGAGAAGGCCATCTATATAGAGGTTCCCGAAGGTGTATTGCTGGACAGGCTGACGGGGCGCTGGGTATGCCGCACCTGCCAGTCACCCTATCACCAGGAGAACCAGCGGCCCAAAAAAGAAGGCGTCTGCGACAAGTGCGAAGGTGAGCTCTATCAGAGGGCAGACGACAAGGAAGAGACCATTAAAGAGCGCCTCAAGGTTTACTTCGCCCAGACCATGCCGCTGCTTGATTATTACGATAAAATGGGCAGGTTATTCAAGTGTAATGGCAATCAGCATATCGGCGAAGTGGGTAAGGACATCGTTAAGTTCCTTAAAGGACTGAAACAGAAAAAATAGATGACTATCATCAAATCGTCCGAAGAAATCGCTGTTATGCGGGAGGCTGGCAGGATTGTAGCGATAGTGTTGCAGAAAATGAGCGAAGCTGTGAAACCCGGTTTAAAAACCAAACAACTAAATGACCTTGCTGAGAAGGAATTAAGCAGATGGGGTTCTGCGCAGGCTTCGTTCAAGGGCTATCATGGTTTTCCTGCCAGTATCTGTGTTTCGGTCAACGAAGAGGTCGTTCACGGGATACCCGGTAACAGGGTTTTAAAAGAAGGTGATATAGTTTCATTGGATTTCGGCGTTGTATATAAGGGGTTCCAGGGTGATGCCGCCCTCACGGTTGGTGTCGGTAAGGTCAGCCCGGAAGCCGCCAGTCTGATGGAAGCTGCGCAGGCATCCCTATCACAGGGGATCAATGCCGCCCGTGACGGTGGCAACCTGGGTGATATAGGCGCCGCCATACAGTGTTATGTTGAGTCAAGGGGTTACAGCGTGGTCAGGGAATACTCAGGGCATGGCATTGGCCGGGACATGCACGAGGACCCGCTGGTCCCCAATTTCGGCTGGAAAGGTCAGGGTTTAAAGCTGAAGCAAGGGATGACCCTGGCCCTTGAGCCGATGGTAAACATGGGCAAATGGGAAACGCGCCCGGATGCTAACGGCTGGACGGTGCACACGGCTGACAGCAGCCTGTCGGCACATTTTGAGCATACGATCGCCATCAGGAGTGACGAAGCCGAAATTTTGACCGTATTGTGAAATTGGTATATGGATAAAAAAGAAGCTATCGAGGTCGAAGGAACTGTCATTGAATCATTGCCCAATGCTACTTTCAGGGTGGAACTGGCCAATGGTCACAAGGTTCTGGCGCATATATCAGGAAAAATGCGCAGGCACTACATCAGGATACTTCCGGCAGACAAGGTACTGGTTGAGCTTTCACCTTATGACCTCACGAGGGGCAGAGTCACCTACCGGTTCAAGTGAGAAAGCGAAGCTTGTTTTGACATAAAGTGAATAAAGGTTTATATTATTAAGCGGTTTTTTTGGAAAACGAGGATATATCGGAAATGAAGGTCAGAGCTTCAGTTAAAAAACGTTGTGAAAAGTGTAAAATAATCCGGCGACGCGGCGTTGTCAGGGTGATTTGCGTTATTCCCAAGCATAAGCAGCGCCAGGGATAGGCACAGGAGTAGAATAGAACATGGCTCGTATTGCAGGCGTAGATATACCGCGGGAAAAACAGGTACTGTTTTCAATCCAGTATATTCATGGGATCGGACCGAGTATCAGTAAAAAGATATTATCGACCCTGAAGATAGATCCGGCCAAGAAAGTTAAGGATCTTACGGATGAGGAAGTCAGCCGTATACGTGAGAGGATCGACAAGGATTACAACGTCGAGGGTGAGCTGCGTAAAGAGGTCACCATGAATATCAAGCGGCTGATCGAGATAGGCAGCCGCCGCGGGGTAAGGCACAGGAGGAACCTGCCGGTGAGGGGGCAGAGGACCCGTACCAATGCACGCACCAAGCGTGGAGCCAAAAAGACGGTCGCCGGGCGCGGACAGAAGCGCGGCGCTACCAAGAAATAAAGGAGTAACCAGGTAAGATGCCGCAGAAAAAAAGGGTCAGGACTAAAAAACGCGAACGCAAGTTGGTACATGAAGGCAAGGCCTTCATCACATCGACTTTTAACAATACTATTATCACGTTGACCGATCCTAAAGGCGGCGTGATCTCCTGGGGCAGTTCAGGTACAGCAGGGTTCAAAGGGTCCCGCAAGGGTACCCCGTATGCGGCGCAGATGGCCGCACAGGGAGCTGCTGTCAAGGCCAAGGAACATGGCCTGCGCCAGGTAGAAGTGTTTGTACGCGGCCCCGGGAGCGGCCGTGAAGCTGCTATCAGGGCGCTACAGGCAGCGGGCATAGTAGTCACGGGTATAATGGACGTAACACCTGTACCGCATAACGGCTGCAGGCCAAGAAAGAAAAGGCGAGTATAAAGAAATGGCGAGATATATTGAAGCTTACTGTCGTTTGTGCCGGCGCACCGGCACCAAACTCATGCTGAAAGGCGAAAGGTGCTTTACGGCAAAATGCGCCCTGGAGCGCAGGAACACGCCCCCGGGTCCGCATTCATCGGGCAAGAAGCGCCGTCCCAAGGTGTCTGAGCGCGGCCTGCAGTTGATGGAAAAGCAGAAGGCTAAATATACCTACGGCATGTTTGAACGGCAGTTCAGACGCTTCTTTAAAGAGGCTACGAGGATGCAGGGCATCACCGGCGGCATCCTGCTGGTGTTACTCGAAAGAAGGCTGGATAACGTGGTCTTTCGCCTGGGGTTCGCCGATTCACGCAGCCAGGCCAGGCAGATTGTCCGCCATGGGCATATCAAGCTTAACGGCCATAGGACCGATGTGCCGTCCTGCCTGGTAAAGGCCGACGATGTGATCGAGTGGCGCAAAGAAAGCACCAGGAGCGAATACTATAAGACACTGGTTGAAAAAATCGGGGACAAAGACGTGCCTGCCTGGCTGTCACTTGAAAAGGAAAATATGACCGGTAAAGTTTTATCCATACCGGCTGCCGGCGAGATAAGAACAAATTTCAACGAGAAAACAATCGTGGAATTCTATTCCCGATAGGAGGATTTTTGGTTCAAGTAGCTTTACCAAAAATTGAATGCATTGAATACCAGGATAATTACGGCAAGTTCGTTGCCGAGCCTGTTGAAAAAGGTTTTGGCGTACTTCTTGGTAACAGCATGCGGCGCGTGCTGCTCAGTTCCCTGCGTGGCGCTGCCATATCTTCCGTCCTGATTGACGGGGTTACGCAGGAATTCAGCACAATCCCCAGTATGAAAGAGGATGTGACAGAGTTCCTGTTAAATGTGCGTGATATCCGCATCAAACTGCTTTCCAAGACCGCTGAATCCGGCAAAATGACGCTCAATTTTAAAGGCAAGACGGACCTGCACGCCAGCGATATCAGTTCCGGCAGCCCGTTGGATTTTGAGATAGTCAACCCCGATCTATACCTGGCTACGCTGGATTCAAATGAGACCGCACTGAGTATCGAGTTCACGGTTAAGGTGGACAAAGGATACCAGCCGGCCAGCAGCGGCGATAATGTCGGCATAATTGTGACCAGCGAGGGTACCAGTAAGGAAATCTCCATCGATGCTATATTCTCGCCGGTAACCCGTGTCAACTATGCGATTGAGAGCAGCGGACCGGGACAGGGCGCCGGCAAAGAGAAATTGATACTGGAAATCTGGACCGACAGTACGATTGACCCCATCGAAGCCATAACTGAAAGTGTGGCTATTTTAATTGAACAGTTTACTTGCTTTACAGGATTGGCCAGGACCATAGCTGCCAAGGAAGAAGCTGAAGCCTGGCAGAAATCGATTCCAGCAGATGTTTATAATATGCCGCTGGAGAAGCTTAACCTGTCCACTCATACGTACAATAGCCTGCGCCGGGGCGGCATAACCATGACAGGACAGTTACTGGAAAAAGGGCTGGATGGCCTGTTGTCGCTGGGCGGGTTTGGAGTGAAATCCAGGGAGGAAGTCGAAGCCGTTTTGAAGCAATTCGATGTTGAAATATCCGGCGCCCCGGCTGAAAAAGATAATAAAAAGAAAGGGCGCAGCAAGAAGGCCGGCCCTGAAGGTGATAACGAATGAGACATAAGCTTTCCGGGAGAAAATTAGGAAGGCCAGCCGCGCACCGCTGGTCTATGTATCGTAATTTGGTCACAGATCTGCTCAACTACGGGAAGATCACGACCACTCTGCCCAAGGCCAAGGAAGCCAGGGGACTGGCAGATAAGATGATTACCCTCGGGAAAGAAGGCAGCCTGGCCTCGCGCAGGCGAGCGCTGGCCTTTATCTTCGACGAGAAGGTCGTCGATAAGGTATTCACAGTGTACGCACCAAGATATAAATCACGCCCGGGCGGGTATACCAGGGTATTGAAGCTGGGTTCCCGTGAAGGCGATAGGGCGCCGATGGCGCTCATCGAGATGGTGGAGTAGGTTTTACTTCCGCTGTGGAGCTCTTTAATAATTTTATAAAAATCGTTCTCGTAGTCGAATATAACGGTAAGCGTTATTGCGGCTTTCAGTGGCAGAAAGGATTGCCCACGATCCAAGATGAACTGGAGAAGGCTATCCATAAGCTGACCGGGGAAAACCGGCGCGTGGTAGCCGCCTGCAGGACCGATGCGGGGGTACACGCTGAAGGACAGGTTACCAGCTTCTGGACGGACTCTGCCCTGCTACCACAGAAGTTCGTCAGTGGATTGAACCACTACCTGCCGGAAGATATTGCGATAGTTAAGGCCGGGGTGGCCGGCGAAAAATTTAATGTGATGAAGGATGCCGTGAGCAGGGGATACCGCTACCAGATTTTAAATAGAAGGACACGGGCATCCCTCGGAAATGATACATATTGCCAGGTAGTAGCGGAACTGGACGCGGAGCTTATGAATGCAGCCAGCAAATTGCTCATCGGCGAGCACGATTTTGCTTCTTTTGTCACCGATTGGGACAGGGAAGAAAGCACTGTCCGCCGTATTTATGACGCGGGTGTAGAGAGAGACGGCGAGAAAGTGGCCTTTCACGTTACAGCTAAATCTTTCCTGACACACCAAGTACGCAATATGATAGGCGCCCTGATAAGGGTGGGAACGGGTAAAATTGGATTTGAGGAGTTTAGAAATATATTAGAAACGAAAAAACTGAGCCTGGCCGGGCCAACGGCGCCGGCGCATGGCCTTTGCCTTATGAAGGTTATTTACGTAGATAATTCGGAGTTTAAATATGAAAACCTATGCGCCTAAAGCAAGTGAAATCGAAAGAAAGTGGCATCTGATCGATGCCAGCGGACAGACCCTGGGCAGAATGTCGTCGCAGATCGCCAGGCTGCTCATCGGCAAGCATAAGGCCATGTTTGCCAACAACATGGATACAGGTGATTTTGTGGTGGTCATCAACGCTACCAAAATAAGGGTCACCGGTAAAAAGATGACCGACAAGCACTATTACAGGGTTTCGGGTTACCCGGGCGGCATCCGCTCTGTGACCCTGGGTGAGATGCTTGAAAAGCATCCCGAGCGTGTTATAGAGCACGCCGTACGGGGCATGCTGCCCAACAGCAGGCTGGGCAGGGTAATGTATAAAAAATTGAAGGTCTATGCCGGCGATAAGCATCCTCACCAGGCGCAGTTAGCCGGTTTAAAAGAATCTGACCAGGGGAGCTCTGACAAATGAGTACGGCAACTTATCATCGAGGCACAGGCAGAAGAAAATGCGCCATTGCGCAGGTGAAACTATCTTCGGGATCCGGCCAGATCACCATCAACGGGAAGGACTATCAGCAGCTTTTCCCGCTGATTGATCACAGGCGTATGATCGAGCAGGCTTTCATAGTCACCGACACCGTCGGCAAGTACAACGTTGTGGTCAAGGTAGTCGGCGGCGGCATGACCGGTCAGGCCGGCGCTATCAAGCACGGTATAGCCCGCGCCCTGGTGGATGTAAATGAGAGCTTCAAAGGACCGCTGCGCCAGCACGGTTTGCTGACGCGTGATTCGAGGATCAAGGAACGCAAGAAATACGGCCTCAAGCGCGCCCGCAAAGCCCCGCAGTACACCAAGCGTTAGTATTTGTTCGTAATAGATAAGGGGGGCCCGCTTCGTAAGGAGCGGGCCCCCCTTTATTGTATTGACCGTTCTATTTCGCTTCGGCCAGCCGTTGCTTGAGCAGGTCGATCTCGGGCACGGGGCTGGGGTCGATGCCGTTAAGCACGGCCATGTAGTAGCTGACCCAGTCGCCCAGCAGCACCAGGCTCATGACGTGCTTGAGGTCGTTGCCGCCCTGGCTATCCACGTACTGAAAGGGTATCTGGTTCTGCTCTAATAACTCGCCGGTGACCTTGTAGCGGATGAGGGTTCGGGCATGCAGGGACTGGCAGCGCAGCAAGAGGACATAAACGCGGTCGGCTGTGCCTGTGGGATAGCGGTAGCCGAGCACAGCGTTATGGTTGAGCTCGGGCAGGGTCTCGAAGAAGGCCCACTGCTTGCTGTTTTCGTTTATCTGGGTCTTCCACCTGCGGGCGACGTCGGTGAGTATGCCCGCGCCGTAAATGACCACGATCTTGCCGTAGAGCCGGGCGGCCAGCATCTTGGCCTGGTTGTGGTCCTGCGATGAATCCTCCTGCCAGCTCTGGCATATCATCTTGAGCGCGGACACCATGCCGTCCACCTCCGCCGCTTCACCGCTGATGAAACCCAAATTTTGCATAATGGCCAGCAGGGGCAGCAAACTGTAGCCCAGCGCGGCGCGCGGCGGGGAAACATGCTCTATAACGAAAACGGGCACACCGTTCTGGCGGGCGAGTTCGGTCAACTGGCCCCCGGTGGATATGACCAGCCTTTTACAGTTATTTTTGAGCGCCTGTGTGAAACCGGAGAGAGTCTCTTCGGTGTTGCCGGAATAACTGGCGGCGATGACCAGCGTCTTTTCGTCCACCCAGGCGGGGAGGTTGTATTCGCGCTGCACCATCACGAGGGGACGGGACAAAGAGGCGGTCAGTCCCCTGAGGAGGTCCCCGCCGATGGCCGAGCCGCCCAGTCCGAGTATCACCACCTTGTCAACCTGCGAGTAATCGGCTGGCAGCTTCAACAGGGAAGCCTTGTCCCAGGCCTGGCGACATTGTTCGGGCAGGCCGCGTATCTGCGACCCCATGCCGGATTTATCTAATGCAGCGTAAACAGCTTGGTCGTCCAAGTTCAACATAGCTCATACCCCCACCATTTCCTGGCCGTATTGTATCAGTTTTTGCACTTCTTTGGGGCTACCGCACTCGGCGTAGATGCGCACCAGAGGCTCGGTGCCGGAAAAGCGCACCAGCAGCCAGGACCCGTCTTCCAGCTTGTAGCGGAAGCCGTCGCGGGTATCCAGCCTGACCACTTTCTGCCCGCCGACCCTCTCCACGTTGGCGGAAGATATACGGGACAGCATATGCAGCTTGCTCTCCTCGCTGGTTTGTATATCGAGCCGGTCGTAATAATGCGGGCCGACTTTCTTGAACAGGTCGGCCAGGAGCTGCGAGGGCGTCTTGCCGGTGTGGGTGAGGTAATCGATGATATAAAGTCCGGCCAGCATGCCGTCGCGCTCGGGTATGTGGCCGCGGAAGCCGTAGCCGCCGCTCTCCTCCCCTCCCAGCAGCGCCCTCTCGCGCAGCATGACGGGCGCGACATACTTGAACCCTACCTCGGTCTCAAAAACGGGCACGTTGTAAAGCTCGCCTATGGTGAAGAGCATGTCGGTGGAAGTGAGGGTCTTGACCAGCCCGCCGCGCTCCTGGCGCACGTCCAGCAGGTACATGGCCAGCAGGGCAAAGACCTCCTGGGTGGTCATGAAGAGGCCGTTCTCGTCCATGATGCCGATGCGGTCGGCGTCGCCGTCGGTGGCGAAACCCACGTTGGCGCCGTCCCGGATAACCTGCCGCGCCAGCTTGCCCAGGTTCTTGCTGATGGGCTCGGGCTGTATGCCCGGAAAAAGCGGGTTGCGGACACGGTTAATCTCGTGCACCTCGAGCTTACCGCCCTCCAGCAGTCTCTTGAAATAACCGATGCCCGCGCCGAACATGGAATCAACCACGAGCTTGAAAGGCTGCCGCTTGAGCGATTCGATGTTTATCAGAGTGTTGAGGTGCTTCTCATAGGCATGAAAGGGGTCATGGTAGCTGACCAGCTTCTTTTTGAGTGCGTCGTCGAGGTTGAGCCTCCTGATCTTTCCCGTCCCTGCCGCTGCATTGGCGTTTTTCTCGATCTCAGTGATGATATCGGTGGGCGCGCTGCAGCCGCTATCGGTCTTGTACTTGAAGCCGTTGTACTCGCCCGGGTTGTGGCTGGCGGTTATCATGATGGCGCCATCGGCCTTGAGGGCGGTGACCGTGTAGCTGGTGACCGGTGTGGGAGCAGGCCTGGGGAAGAGGAAAGCCTGTATGCCGTTGCCGGCCAGCACCTCGGCCGAAGCCGCGGCGAAAGCCTCGGAGGCGAAGCGGGTGTCGTAGCCGATGACAACCCCGCCTTTGCCCCGGCCAACCCCTTGCAGGTAATCGGCCACGCCCTGGGCGCAGGCGCGCACGTTGGCAAAGGTGAAATCCTCGGCGATGACGGCGCGCCAGCCGTCGGTGCCGAATTTAATTATGGCTGGCATCTGCTATATCCCGGCTTCCGCCTTCAAGATCTTAGCTTTGTCGGTCTTCTCCCAGGGGAATTTAACGTCCGTGCGTCCGAAATGGCCGTACGAGGCAGTGGCCTGGTAGATGGGACGGCGCAGGTCGAAATACCTGATGATGGCCTCGGGCCGCATGTCGAAATGCTTGTGGATGAGCTTGAGTATCACGGCATCGGATATCCTGCCGGTGCCGAAGGTCTCGATGGAGACGGAGAGCGGGTGCGCCACGCCGATGGAGTAGGCCACCTGCAGCTCCAGCTTGTCGGCCAGGCCGGCGGCCACGCAGTTCTTGGCGATGTAGCGCGCCATGTAGGTGGCGGAGCGGTCAACCTTGGTGGGATCCTTGCCGGAGAAGGCGCCGCCGCCGTGACGGGCATAGCCGCCGTAGGTATCAACCAGCAGCTTGCGGCCGGTGAAGCCGGTATCGGAAACGGGGCCGCCAACCTCGAAGCGACCCGCGCTATTGACGTATATTTTGGTGTTCTTATCCATCATGTCGGCCGGTATGACCGGCTTGATGACCTTCTGGATTATATCGTGGCGGATGGTATCATTATCGGGCGCGGGGTCATGGTGGGCGCCGATGACGATAGCCTCGATCCTTTTTGGTATGCCGTAGCTGTACTCCACGGTGACCTGCGATTTGCCGTCCGGGCGCAGGTAAGGGATGATGCTCTTCTTGCGCGCCTCGGCCAGGCGCAGGGTCAGCTTGTGGGCCAGGGCGATAGGCAGCGGCATAAGCTCCGCGGTCTCATTGCAGGCATAGCCGAACATCATACCCTGGTCGCCCGCGCCGGTCAGGTCGAGCTCGTCCACCTTCTGGCCCCTGGCGCGCACCTCCAGAGCCTTGCTGACGCCGGCATTGATATTTGGCGACTGCTTCTTGATGGAGACGATAGTGGCCAGGCTCTGGTAATCGAACTGGAAAGCGGGATCGGTGTAGCCGATATCTTTCACTATCCTGCGCACAACATCGGGTATCTCCACGTAGGTTTTGGTGGTTATCTCGCCCAGCACGATGACCAGGCCGATGGTGACGGCCACCTCGCAGGCCACCCTGGATTTGGGGTCGCCCTTGATCATGGCATCGAGTATGCCATCGGCCACCTGGTCGCACAGCTTGTCGGGATGCCCCTCGGTGACCGATTCCGAGGTAAAGAAATACTTGGGTGAACGCATAAAAGTGTTTTTCATTTCCGCTCCTTGTGGTTTAAGTCCCTTCTTCCCAGCTATTGAGATATTTCTGCTGCTCACGGGTGAGCCTGTCTATGGATATATCCATCGATTTGAGCTTGAGCCGCCCGACCTCGTTATCCAGTTCCAGGGGCACGGGGTAAACATCCGGCTTCAGCTTCCCGTTGTTCTTAACCAGGTATTCGAGTCCCAGCGCCTGGTTGGCGAAGCTCATATCCATCACGCTGGCGGGGTGTCCCTCGGCGGCGGCCAGGTTGATCAGCCGGCCTTCGCCCAACAGGTAAACGCGCCGGCCCTCGGCCAGCACGTATTCGTCCACGAATTGCCTGGTGCGGCGTTGGGATTTGGACAGGGCTTCCAGGGCAGGGATGTTTATCTCAACATTGAAATGCCCGCTATTGGCCAGGATGGCGCCGTCCTGCATCCTGGCGAAATGTGCCTTGTCCAGGACGTGCCGGTTGCCGGTCAGGGTGATGAATACATCGCCCAGCCCGGCGGCATCCAGCAGGGGCATGACCTGGAAGCCATCCATGGCAGCTTCCAGGGCGGTTATGGGATCTATCTCGCAAACGATGACGCGGGCGCCCATGCCGGAGGCGCGGCGGGCCACGCCGCGGCCGCAGTAACCGTAGCCGATTACGACGACAATTTGGCCTGACCAGAGTACGTTGGTAGCCCTGGTGATGCCGTCTATAGTGCTCTGCCCCGTACCGTAGTGGTTATCGAAGAAATGCTTGGTTTTGGCATCGTTGACGGCGATGACCGGGTATTTGAGCTTCTTCGCTTTGGCCATGTTCTTGAGCCTGATAACGCCGGTGGTGGTCTCCTCGGTGCCGCCGATAACGGAGGGCAGCAGTGATGTCTTCTCCTGGTGGATAGTGCTGACCAGGTCGGCGCCGTCGTCGATGGTCAATTGCGGTTTATGCTCGAGCGCGGCCATAATATGCCGGTAGTAGGTCTTGTTGTCCTCCCCCTTGATGCAGAACATGGGGAAACCTTGCTTAACCAGCGCAGCGGCCACGTCGTCCTGCGTGCTCAAAGGATTTGAGGCGCACAGCACCAGGTCGGCGCCGCCCGCCTTCAGCGCGAAGGCCAGGTTGGCGGTCTCTGAAGTGATATGCAGGCAGCCCGAGATACGTATGCCCTTGAAGGGCTTCTCCTTAGCGAAGCGTGCCTGTATCAGCTTGAGCACGGGCATCTGGCGGCTGGCCCATTCGATGCGCAGCTTGCCTCCGGCGGCAAGTTTGATGTCTTTAACGTCATGATTCATAAGCTGATTATCCTCTCTAAAATCGATGTAATAAGATTACCTGTTGTAAGAGGTATTTATTATAACAGAATGTCCTGCAAAGCATGCAACCACCCTACCAGACTATTGCTTTTTTGGCGCCATTAATCAGGGTGATATAATTAAGGGTGATTTCAAGGTAATATGAAGAGGCTTATGAATATAAAAATCATTGTCTGCGGGTCACTGGCATACGATAGAATTATGGTTTTCCCGGGATACTTTGCCGACCATATTCTCCCCGAAAAGATACATGTATTAAATGTCTGTTTCCAGGTGGATGGAATTAAGGAGAGATTTGGCGGCACGGCAGGCAATATTGCCTACGCACTTACTCTCATGGGGGAAAATCCCTTAGTCTCTGCTACGATTGGCCAGGATTATCAGGGATACTTCACCTGGCTCACGGATAATGGCATATCCACCGAAAATATTAAAATAATCGAGAACGAATTTACAGCCAGCGCCTACATAACCACAGACCGGGCTGATAACCAGATTACCGGGTTCAACCCCGGCGCTATGAAATACTCTTCCTCTCTGGATTTCGACAAACTCAATCCAAAAGAGACCATCGTTATCGTCTCTCCCGGCAATCTTGAGAACATGCTGAATTACCCGGGTGTCTGTAAAGCCAGGGGAATCGATTATATCTTTGACCCCGGGCAAGCGCTGCCGGTGTTAAAGGCTAATGAGTTGATCCAAACTATACAAGGGTGCCGGATTCTGATCTGCAATGATTATGAATTGGATCTCATCACAAGTATGACAGGGTTAAAAAAAGAAGCCTTGATGAGGCTGGCCGGAACCATTATTACCACCAGGGGAGAACTGGGTTCCATAATCTCCACACCGGATGCTGAAATAAACATTCCGGCTGTTAAACCAAAGATAGTGGTGGACCCAACCGGCGCGGGCGATGCATATAGGGGCGGGCTGATCAGTGGTCTGGTCCGGGGCCAGAGCATCGAGCATTGCGCGCGGTTGGGCAGCGTCTGCGCTTCCTTTGCTGTAGAGTGCTGCGGTACTCAGGACTACAGGTTCAGCCCTGAGGAATTCAGTGAGAGGCTTAACAGAGGTTACTGAGAAAACCCCGTCGTAAATCCTGTGGCACTGCGCAAGGTGATTACACTGCAGCGCCCACCATGACACGCTTCCAGGCTTTTGAAGATTCCTATTAAGATGGCGGAGCTTCCAGGGTTAGGTTGCCGTTTGCCAGAGTATCCATCCACTCGATAGATTTGAGCTGCTTTTCCAGTATATAGCGGATGTTTTCACGCATCAGTCCCTTGATTTCCCCGGTCAGCTCTGTGCTCAGTTTGACCCGGCTGGCCGTGGCAAAATCGCAGCGCAACCAGAAGCGCAGCACCTTGAGTGCGTTGATGGAGATGGTCCTGGCGCCCATATCGGGGTAGCCGCAATTACGGCAGAGCGCACCACCCTGCGCCGGGCTGAAGTAGTTAACTTCAGGCAGCAGCAGCTTGCCGCAGTTGGCGCATTTCTGCAGTTGTGGCCGGTAGCCGAGATGGCTGAGCAGGCGCAGTTCAAAATAACGCAGGATGCGTTCACCGTCCTTTGCCTCAGCCAGCTCCAGCAGCGTATTGAGGAAGAGGTCAAACAGCTCCCTGTCAGCGACGTTTTCCTCGGTAAAGGTGTCCACCAGTTCCGAGAGGTAAAAACCGCAGGACATTAGTTCGAGGCTGTCCCTGATGGGTAAAAAGTTGTCGATGGCCTGTGCCTGTGTGATGATATCGAGGTTGCGGCCGCGTGCCAGCATCATCTGGCTGTGGGTTAGTAGCTCAACGTGGCCACCCAACTTGCTGCCCGGCCGCATGGCGCCCTTGGCGATGGCCCTGACTTTTCCGCAGTCCGAGGTGAAAAGGGTAAGCAGGCGGTCGGCTTCGCCGAATTTGTGCCGCTTGATAATGATACCTGCAGTTTGATAGACCCGTGATGAGGTCATGGGGACGTTAATACATCTCCTGCCGGCCCTCGAGGGCGCGGCTGAGTGTCACATCGTCGGCATACTCCAAGTCGCCGCCGAAGGGCAGCCCGCGGGCCAACCTGGTGACCCGTATACCCAGTGGGGAGATAAGACGCTGGATATACATAGAAGTGGCTTCCCCCTCCACGTTGGGGTTGGTGGCCAGTATGACCTCCGTTACAGCAGCGCTGCCGAGGCGGACCAGCAGATCCCTGATGCGCAGGTCTTCAGGCTTGATGCCATCGCTGGGTGAAATGACGCCGTGCAGCACGTGGTAAAGGCCGCGGAATTTCCTGGTTCTTTCCAGCGGTATGATGTCAATCGGCTCCTCTACCACGCAGACTTTCGTTCTGTCCCGCGTCGCATCGCTGCAGATGCCGCAGGGGTCGGAGTCGGTAATATTGAGGCAGACCGAGCACAGATGGAGGTTCTGCTTAAGGGCAATTATGGCCTCGGCCAGGTCGCGGGATTTCTCGGGGGTGGCCTGCAGCAAATGGTAGGTAAGGCGTTGAGCGGTCTTGAGCCCGACCCCGGGGAGTTTGTTGAACTCTTCGATGAGCCTTGAAATGGGCCTGGCGGTGGTGAAGAAATCGGGGTTCAAACATCCATCCTAAAACAAGCCCGGTATCTTAATCCCACCCGTCAGTTTGCTCATATTTTGAGCAGCCATCTCTTGCGATTTCTGCACGGCCTCATTGCAGGCTGCCAGTACCAGGTCCTGCAGGAAATCCACGTCCCCGGGGGTGACGACCTCGGGAGAAATGGTGATCGACTGAAACTGCTGATGGCCGTTGATGACTATTTTAATAGCGCCGCCCCCTGCGGTCACTTCCACATTTGTATTTCCCAGCTCTTCTTGGGCTTTGACCAGCTTGGCCTGCAGCTCCTGTATCTGGCGCAGGTTAAATTGGCTCATTTTACCTCCGTTTCAGCGTTTTCTTCGACGATCCTTGCTCCCATGCTTAAGGCGGCTTCAACCAGGTGGTTGCTGCTGGCAGGTTTTAATTCAGATTTTTGGCCCGGCAGCAGCATCACGCAGTTTACAGTGTACGTATGGCCAAAAACTTCCTGGAGCTTCTTCTCTATAAGGTGGAGATATTTGCGGTTGTCAATATAGCTCTTATGGAATTCGTGGTAGAATCCCAGCACGAGGTTTTCACCTTTGATCTCCACGGGTTCGCAGGCATGGCGCAGGCGGGCATCCAGGTTGCCCCCCGAGCCCTCGCCGCGCATGGAATTGATGAAATCCTTCCAGTGCTCCTGGAGATAGCTCAGGTCGTTGGGGTCATCCATCTTGAGGGGTTCGCATAGCATGGCCGTGCCAGACGGGGCAGATGCCAAATGGCCTGGCGCCGATAAAGGCGCTGAACCGGAAAGCGATGTCTCCGCTACTTTAGACGGTTGGCTTACCAGGCCGGCCGGGCGTACCTGTTCAACAGGCTTGATGATACGGGGCGCCACCGGGGTGGTCCTGGAGGATGGCCAGTCCCTGTTGACCGGGGCGTCGGCGGCCTTCTCCTTTGCATGCTGTGAAATCACGCTTTCGACCAGGGCCAGTTCAAGCGGCAGGGGGGAATAGGTGTCCATGCGCAGGTCCACGCTGCTGAACAGCTTGATGGTGTTCAATAAATAATCCAGGCTGGTGCTGCCGGCTGCTTTCTGCATCTCGGCCAGGTCGTCTGAAGTTGCGTCAATCATATCTGCGGAACCGGATTTGGCCAGCAGCAATTGGCGCAGGTAGTCCACCAGTTCACGGTTGAACTGCCGCAGGTCAAGCCCCTCGCTGGCCACGGAATTGATGACCTTGAGCCCGCATGAAACATCACGGGCGACAATATGCCTGGCAAGTTCGCGGATGCGCAGGTCTCCGCTGATGCCCAGCATGGCCTGCGCCTGCGCCATTTCGATAGTATTTCCGTAATAGGTGATGAGCTGTTCGAGCAGGTTGGTGGCATCGCGCAGGCTGCCCGTAGTAACCTTGGCCACCAGCTTGAGCGCCTCCGGGTCAATCTTGATGTCCTCCTGCTGGCAGATATGAGAGAGACGGGAGATTACCGCTATGCTGGAAAGCCGGTGGAAGTCGAAGCGCTGGCAACGCGAGGTAATGGTCGAGATTATTTTATGCGGGTCCGTCGTAGCCAGGATGAAAATAACGTGCGGGGGAGGCTCTTCCAGTGTCTTGAGGAAGGCGTTGGCGCCTTCCCGGGTTATCATGTGCACCTCGTCGATTATATAGACCTTGTACTTGAAGATATTGGGTGCATAGTTGACCCTTTCCTTGAGGTTGTTCATGTCGTCGATGCCGCGGTTGCTGGCCTCGTCGATCTCGATGATATCCAGGGCGTTGCCCCGGTTGATGGCCAGGCAGAAATCGCACTGGTTGCAGGGTTCACCCTCAAGCGGGTCCTGGCAGTTGACGGCCTTGGCCAGGATACGTGCGGTGCTGGTCTTGCCGCTGCCGCGCGGGCCGCAGAACAGGTAGGCGTGAGCGATGCGGTTGCTTTTGATGGCATTGCGCAGGGTCTGGACGACATGCTCCTGTCCGGCTACATCATTGAATATCTGGGGGCGCCATTTGCGGTAAAAAACCTGGGAAGTCATGGTGCACTAATTATACCCCAACCCCGCGGGCGGCTAAAACCGCCCTGTTTCAGCGAGTACGCTCAGGTTGTGATGCAATGGTTGCCCTGCTGTGTTATAATCTTGCGTTAGCAGATTTTTTACAGGAGTACGGTATTGGACAAGGAAAAGAAGCAAGCAATAATGAAGAGCTATGCCATAAACGAGAAAGATACTGGCTCTTCTGATGTTCAGATTGCGGTTCTCACCGAAAGGGTCAACCAGTTATCGGGGCATTTGAAGGAGCATTCTCATGATCAGCATACACGGCGGTCTCTTCTCAAGCTGATCGGGAGACGCAGGCGGCTGTTGGCTTATTTAAGCCGGGAAGACATCAACCGCTACAGGACCATCATCGGCAAGCTTGGATTACGCAAATAAAAATAGATTAGAGGGTTTTTATAATGCCCCAAAAATTTAAATGTACTCTCGGGGACAAAGAGCTTATCATCGAAACCGGCGATCTTGCCCAGCAGGCAGACAGCGCTGTTATAGTCCGTTACGGTGATACAGTTATCCTTGTCACCGCATGCATCAGCGACGAGGTCAAGGAAAACAGCGATTTCGTCCGCCTCACCGTAGATTATGAGGAACGCCATTATGCCGTGGGCAAAATCCCCGGCAGCTTTTTAAG
This sequence comes from uncultured Dehalococcoidia bacterium, assembly GCA_903929005.1. Lineage (GTDB taxonomy): Bacteria > Chloroflexota > Dehalococcoidia > GIF9 > UBA5629 > CAIMUM01. The sequence goes on from CAIYTC010000239.1 coordinate 41,974, forward strand.
GCGCGAAGGGCGCCCGGGTGAACAGGCCACACTGGCGGCGCGCCTCTGCGACCGCTCGATACGCCCGCTCTTTCTTAAGAGCCTGCCCAACGATATCCAGGTCGTTGTGACCGTTCTCTCCACCGATCAGGAGAATGACCCCGACGTTTTGGCCGTCATCGGCGCATCGGCCGCCCTGACGATGTCCAGTATCCCCTTCTACGGCCCTATCGGCGCTACCCGTGTCGGCTACATAGATGGCAAGATTGTGGTCAACCCGTTGTTGCCACAGATGAACGGCAGCTCGCTCGACCTGGTGGTTTCCAGCAGCCGCGACAATATCGTCATGGTGGAGGCTGGCTGCAAGGAGATCTCAGCGGAGATTTACATTGAGGCGCTCAAGGTTGCCCACGAGGAGAACCAGAAAATCATTACGCTGCAGGATAAGCTCAGGGAAGCCCTGGGCAAGCCCAAGCGGGAGATTGAAGGGTTCAGCATCAACCCGGCCCTATTGTCAGCCATAAGCGCCGATTATGGGCAGAAGATGGCCGAGGCGCTGGAAAGCGTAGACAGGCAGGCGCGGCAGACTGCGCTCGGCGTCATCGGGAAGGAAGCTAAGGAGAAGCTCAAGGAAACTTATACTGATGCTGAAATAGGCAATGCCATCGAAGAGATATTAAAGAAAACCTGCCGGGCCAAGATATTGCGCACGCAGAAGCATGTTGACGGAAGGGACATCAAGCAGATACGTAAACTCACTGCTGAAGTCGCCCTGCTGCCGCGTACCCACGGGTCGGGGCTTTTCTCGCGCGGGCAGACTCAGGTGCTGGCCATAACCACGCTGGGATCGCTCGGCCAGGCCAAGACGGTGGATGACCTCGGACTGGAAGCTACCAAGCGCTTCATGCACCATTACAACTTCCCGCCCTATTCAAACGGCGAAGTCAAAAGGATGGGCTCGACAGGCAGGCGGGAGATCGGGCACGGCGCGCTGGCGGAAAAGGCTCTGGCAGCGGTAATACCCGATGAAAAGGAGTTTGCCTATACCATCAGGCTGGTATCCGAGGTGCTCAGCTCCAACGGCAGCACCTCCATGGGCAGCGTATGCGCCTCAACCCTGTCGTTGATGGATGCCGGTGTCCCCATTAAAGCCCCCGTGGTGGGCATTGCCATGGGACTGGTGACCGATAAGGACGACCCCGGCAAATATATCGTCCTCACCGATATCGAGGGTATAGAAGATTATTACGGGGATATGGACTACAAGGTGGCAGGCACAACCAACGGCATAACTGCCATCCAGCTCGACATCAAGCTTCGCGGCGTAAGCCACGAAGTGTTGGCCAAAGCTACATTGCAGGCCTGCGAAGCCCACGGGGTGATCCTTGACGTATTGAAAGGCGCTATACCCGAAGTCAGGTCTTACCTGAGCAAGTATGCGCCGCGCATGTATAAGATAACCATCGACCCCTCCAAGATCGGCGCGCTGATCGGCCCGGGAGGCAAGAACATCAAGGCCATTATCGAGGAGACCAAGACGACCATTGAAGTTTCCAATGATGGCACCGTGGTCATCGGCTCAGCCAGTGAGGAATCCGCCCAGATGGCCATCCGCAAGGTGGAGGGGCTCACACAGGACGTCGAGGTCGGCGCCATTTACACGGGCAAGGTCACGCGCCTGCAGAATTTCGGCGCCTTTGTGGAAGTGCTTCCCGGCAAAGAGGGATTGGTGCATATCAGCGAGCTGGCAGACCACCATGTGGCCAGAGTGGAGGACGTAGTCAAGATCGGCGATGAGATAAGGGTCAAGGTCACGGAGATCGACCGGCTGGGCCGCATCAACCTTTCCCGCAAGGCTGTGTTCGCTGAATCGTCCGGCGGAGCTCCGGCTGACAGGCCCAATGTGCCGCCCGTGCAGCCAGGTGGGGGAAGGCCAGGCATGCCCCCGCGGGGGGCAAACAGGGACGAATCGAGGCGGCCGCCGCGCTGACCTGACTGAGGCAGGGCCGGCAGCAAATTGCCCGGGGCTGTGTGATAGCTATGTCTAAGATCAAAGTAGCAGTCAATGGAGCATTGGGAAGGATGGGGCAGCAGGTATTACATGCCGTGGTTGCCGATCCTGACCTGGAGCTTATCGCGGCCGCCGACATCAAGGCGGACCGGGATCGGCTGAGCGTGCCCGGGCAGGCCCAGGACGCGCCGCTGCATAGCAATTTAACTTCCCTGATTGAAATGTATCATCCACATGTTGTCGTGGATTTTACCGTCCCTGAGGCAGCTATGAGTGCTGCCAGGCTGGCGCTTAAAAACGGGGCCAACCTGGTGATGGGCACGACCGGCCTGAGTGAAGCCAACCTGAAGGAGATCGACGACCTTGCGCAGAAGCATAAGAAGGGCGCCGTGGTGGCGGCCAACTTCGCTATAGGCGCGATTATATTGATGCGCCTGGCGCAGATTGCCGCCAAATATTTTGATAATGCCGAGATAATCGAGCTGCACCATGATAAAAAGCTGGATGCGCCGTCGGGCACGTCGCTGGCCACGGCCAGGGCCATGCTGCAAGCGCGAGGCAAGCCTTTCCTGTATCCCAGGACCGAGAAAGAAACACTCAAAGGCACGCGCGGCGGACAGTCGGAGGGCGTATCCATTCACAGCATCAGGCTGCCCGGACTGGTGGCCAGCCAGGAGGTCATTTTCGGCGCCCTGGGGCAGACGCTGAGCATCAGGCACGACACCATAAGCAGGGAAAGTTTTATGCCGGGCGTGATACTTGCAGTTAAAGAGGTCGTTAAGCGTCACGGACTGGTTTACGGCCTGGACACACTTCTGAATTTGGGAGACTGATATGAACAATGTTAGTAACGGCTGCCATGTGGCCATTGTCGGCGCTACCGGCATGGTTGGACAGGAGTTTATCAAGATACTCCTGCAGAGACAATTCCCGCTGGCATCGCTGCAACTATATGCTTCCGACCGCTCAGCCGGCAAGAAGGTTTTTGTCGGGCACCAGGAGATAGTGGTCAAAGAGACGGCCAACGATTCCTTCGATAGCGTTGATATAGCGCTGTTTTCGGCCGGCTCCGAGACCAGTAAGCACTTTGCCCCTCTTGCAGCCAAAGCCGGCGCGCTGGTTATCGATAACAGCGCGGCCTGGCGCATGGACTTGCGCGTGCCGCTGGTGGTGCCTGAAGTGAACGCCGAAGATATTAAGAAACATAAAGGCATAATCGCCAACCCGAACTGTTCCACCATCCAGATGGTAGTGGCGCTTTACCCGCTGCACAAAGTGAACCCGATAAAGCGAATCACTGTAGCAACCTACCAGTCCGTTTCAGGGACCGGCGTAGCCGCAGTAGAGGAGCTTACCAAGCAAGCCAAGACCGTGCTGGAAGGAGGTAACGTGGTGCCCCATGTATATGCCCACCAGATAGCCTTCAACCTGCTGCCCGAGATAGACGTCTTCCTGGAGAATGGTTATACCAAGGAAGAATGGAAGCTGGTCGAGGAGACCCGCAAGATCATGCACGCCGAGCATATCGCTATCTCGGCTACCTGCGTGCGCGTGCCCGTCTTTGTCAGCCACAGCGAGGCCATACAGGTTGAATTCACCGACTATATGCCGCCGGATGAAGCGCGCTCGATTTTGAGCAAGGCGCCGGGTGTGAAGGTGCTGGATGATCCCAATGTCAGCCTCTACCCGCAACCGTGGCTGGCCGTCGGCACCGATGAAGTCTATGTAGGCAGGATCCGCTCGGACGCTTCCTACGTCAACGGCCTGGTGATGTGGGTGGTTTCCGATAATATCCGCAAGGGCGCCGCGCTCAACGCCGTGCAGATTGCGGAGGAAGCCGTCAAGTGCGGCTGGGTCAGGCAGCAGGGCAATAATAAATAACCAGCGGAGGAAGAGATGAAGAAGTTCGGGCGCTTACTTACGGCTATGGTGACACCGTTCGATGAGAAGGGGCAGGTTGATTATGAGCAGGCTAAAAAGCTGGCCAGTGCCTTACTCGCATCAGGCAGCGATGGCCTGGTGGTGGCGGGCACGACAGGCGAGAGTCCCACCCTGACAGCCGCGGAGAAGCTGCGCCTTTTTGCGGAGGTCAAATCCGCGGTCAGCGGCGACGCAACGATCGTGGCAGGCACGGGCAACTACAACACGCAGGAGAGCATAGAGCTTACCGGGGAAGCCGAGAAGACGGGCGTGGATGCCTGCCTGCTGACCGTTCCCTACTATAACAAGCCCAACCAGGAAGGCCTGTACGAGCACTTCAAGGCCATCGCAAGTTCGACGAAATTGCCCTGCATAATCTACAATGTGCCGTCCCGCACCATAACCAACCTTGCGGCGGAGACTACGATAAGGCTGAGCAAGATGGATAACATAGCCGGTGTTAAAGAGGCCAGCGCGGATTTAGCGCAGATAGCCCGCATTATCGACGGAGTGGATAAGAAATTTTTGGTTTATAGTGGTAACGATGCGGACACCTTCCCCATTCTCGGTTTGGGTGGTTATGGGGTAATCGGTGTCATCACCCACCTGGTGGGCAAACAGTACAAACAAATGATGGATGATTTCTTCGCCGGCAGGATAGCGGAGTCCGCCAGGCTGCACCGCAGCTTCATCCCGCTGGTGAACAGCATGTTCATGATCGGCAGCCCCATGCCCATCAAGTATGCCCTGAACTACCTTGGTTTCCGGGTGGGCAAGCCGCGCCTGCCGCTGGTGGTGCCCGATGAGAAGACCCGGGCCGTCATTGAGCAGACGCTTCAAAGCTACACGATAGACTTGCCGCTGAAATAAATTTTGCCAATATTTGGGGCAGTGTCAGTGGGGACCGGCAAATTAAAATACGAATAATTACGACCAGGGGTAATGCCCTTTGCGGCTGGCAGCCCAGTTGTCGATGCCCTCGCTCCTAATCAGCTCCAGGTGATAAGCAAGGTTGGGGTGGAATTTCAGCAGCGGTTCCAGGTGCTTGCAGGTCTTATAATCGGGGCACTCCCAGCAGCCCATAATGCCCTTTTCGAGGGCGCAATTCCTGACCGGGCAGCGGCCGCCTTTCCATCCCCCGCCTTCGCGGCAGAGTGACCTGCATTCCAGCCCCCGTATAGCCTGCAGTACCCTGATAAACTCGGGGTAGCTTTTAAAAACGGAGTTAGATTCCGACCAGTAAGGCTGGCCTGCTTTCAGTTCCGCGTATTTATCGAAATGCAGTTCGCCGAGAAGCTCTTCAAAGCGGGATGCAAGACTATAGAGCTCTTTTTGCGAAGGGATGCAATCCTTGCAGTAGAGCCCGCAGTAAGTTGTCAGGACGCTGTCTTCAGACATGGCCGTTCAGATAACGTTTTTGATTACGATGCTCTGGTCGCGGCGCGGGCCAATGGAGATGATATGGAAAGGGCACCCGATCAGCTCTTCCAGGCGCTTGATGTACTTGCGCGCATTGGCCGGCAGTTCCTTTGCTGTGCGGGCATCGCTGGTACTGACCTTCCAGCCGGGCATTTCCACGTAAAAGGGCACGCAATTCTCCAGCGCCGTCACGTCTGCCGGGAAGCGGTCAACCGTCTTGCCGCCTATCGTGTAGCCGACGCATATTTTCACAGCTTCCATCTCGTCCAGCACGTCCAGGCGTGTCAAGATCCCGCTGGTGAAGCCATTGAGTTCTGTGCTGTAACGCCCGACCACGGCATCGAACCATCCGCAGCGGCGCGCCCTGCCGGTAGTGGCGCCATATTCATGGGCGCGCTGCCGGATATACTCACCGACTTCATCCTTGAGCTCAGTGGGCATGGGGCCTCCCCCGACCCTGGTGGTATAGGCCTTGAAAATGCCGACCACGCGATCAATTCTGCGGGGACTGATGCCCGACCCTATGCTGGCGCCCGCAGCCAGCGGCGAGGATGAAGTAACGAAGGGATAGGAGCCGAAATCGGTATCGAGCATGGTGCCCTGGGCGCCTTCCAGCACAATGTTGCCGCCCCTGTTTAAAAGGTCGCTGATCATGGAGGTGGTATCTTTGATATGGGGCGCCAGGCGTCTGGCATAGCCCATGTACTCGTTGAAAACCGCAGCGAAATCCAGCGGTGCGGCATTATGCATTTTGGTGAGGAGTTCGTTCTTGGATGCCAGCACACCGGCCAGCCTCGTTTTGAAGGTCTGTGACTCAAGGATATCGCAGGCACGTATGCCGCAACGCGCCGTCTTATCGGCGAAGGCCGGGCCGATGCCTTTCTTAGTAGTGCCGATAGCCCCCTCACCGCGCTTCTCCTCCTCCAGGCCGTCCAGCAGGATATGCCAGGGCATGATAAGGTGGGCGCGGTCGCTGATATGCAGGTTGCCGATATCCACCCCCCTCGCTATGAGGCTGTCCATCTCTTCCAGCAGGACCCTGGGATTAATGACCACGCCGTTGCCGATGATGCAGGCGGCGCGGGGATAAAAGATGCCTGAGGGAACTATATGCAGCTTGAATTCCCCTTTGGGGTTGATCACCGTATGTCCGGCATTATCTCCCCCTGAAAAACGTATGACGGCATCCGCCTTCTCCGAGAGGAGGTCTACGATTTTGCCTTTGCCTTCGTCGCCCCACTGGGCGCCTATAACTGCTACAACTGACATTTTATTATCCTGAAAATAGACATACCTGTACTTTTAAACACAGAATAAAGTCCTGGTATAATGCGAAGCGTAAAAGTTACCCCCGGGACATGTAACGTTGGCCCCAGGAATAGAGGAGGGCAGCGCCGCCCAGGATGAGCACCGCCAGACCGGTGAGTATGGTGAGGAAAATGAGCAGGGGCAGATCCAAATTTGCCCAGCGCATACCTGCACCCGCCATAGCTATACCTGTGATGATACAGGCCACTACCAGCCAGAAGAAGGTGGTCAGGCTTGCCTCAAAAACCCTGTCGCTCATATTTTCGCCGTCAGGCTATTATTCTAACTCCTTTTTTATTTTCTTGCCTGCCGCCAGGCGTGCACAAAACGCTGCCCGGCGGTTACAAAAGAAAGGACTACTACTATTGCCAGGGCAACAAACACCTGGTTAAAGAGCAGTCCGAGCGCCAATATTATAACCCGCTCGACACGGGTAAACAAGCCTACAGTGCAGTCTATATCCAATCCCTCCGCCCGGGCCCGGATATAGCTGGTCAGGAAAGACCCTATCAGGGCCAGGAAGATCAGCGCCAGTTGCCAGTTCACATTATACGGCCAGGCCCCAACGCCGGTGATAAAGATGAAGCTGAGAAACAGCGCCCCTTCAGTAACACGGTCCATGGTGGAATCGAAGAGCGCCCCGAACCTGGTGGTCTTTTCCATATAGCGGGCCAGTGCGCCGTCCAGCAGGTCGAAAAGGCCGGCCAGTAAAAATATCAGGCCGCCCCACAGCAGGTGCCCGAAGCCGATGACCACGGCCGCTACGAGGTTCAAAACCAGTCCGATGGTGGTCATCATATCAGGTGTAAGTTTGAGCTTGCTGATCAAGGGCACCAGCGGGTCTGTCAGCAGCCGGCCGGCTTTTCTGCGTAATTCCTGAAAATTTAACACTTTACTTTCCTTTCAATAATCACCTGGATAACGACGCATAATAATCCTGTATCTGGCGGCTGACATTTTCCCAGCTGTATTTTTCAGCCGTGACCAGCCCCTGCTCTGCCATCTTTAAACGCATTGTCCTGTCATTTAAAACGGTAAGCAAGGCAGCGGCCAGCGAGCGGGGGTTCTTTGGTTTGGCCAGTATACCTTCCTTCCCGTGCGTCAGGACGCTGGCATAGCCCGGTATGTCGGTGGCTACTACCGGTGTACCGCTGGCCATGGCCTCCAGTAATACGATGCCGAAGCTCTCTCCTCCTGTGGCGGGGGCACAGAACACGTCGGCCGTGCGGTAATATTTAGCCAGCTCATCGAAAGGCACATACTGGGTAAAGACGGCGCGGTCATTTAAGAGTGCTTTGGCCATCAGTTTATATTGTAAGCGCAGCCTGATACCCGGTCCGGCGATGATCAGGCGGAAATTGGGGAAATCCTTTTTCACGATTGAGCAGGCCTGTATCAGGTCGCCCACGCCCTTGCGTTCCTCCAGGCGGCCGACAAACAGTATATTAAGCTTACCGTCTTTAAGTTCAGGGCGCAGGGGGCCCTCGGGTTGGTAATGATGGACGTCCACACCGTTGGGGATGATGCGGTAATCGGCGGGCAAATATTTCGATATGTAGTCAAGGGCCGGTTGGGAGACGGCGATTTTGCCGTGCAGCTTCTTGCCAAGCTTGCGCATGAATGGCCGTCCGAGCCAGTAAATACCCGAACTTTCATGGCAGGCATGGAAGGTGCCCACGTTAATGGCCTGCGACTCTTGCAGCGTGCTGACGCAGAGCATGGGGATAAAGGGCTCGTGGAGGTGTATGATATCGAAGCCTTCTTTATCCAGCAAACGTCTGATCTGGTAGGGCAGCCAGGGGGAAAGCGTGATGCGCGCAGTTGTCCCGCCGTAGGGTATGGGAATCGGCCTGCCCACGGCCGTAACCTCTTCCCCGAAATAGCGTGTGCCCGTCCTGCGCACGGGTGCAATGATCCTTACCGCGTGACCCAGCAGGCGCAGGTGGTGGGCCAGATAGGAAACGTGGTTGATAACGCCGCCGGGATGCGAATAATCATAGGGCGAAACCAGGCCTATTTTCATGCTAATGCCGTAAAATCGCTGTTCCCGGTTGCTGTCTGATCCCCGGTGATTAATCCATTCATGCGGATTCTGGCAGGCAGATGGGGCGCTGCTGATCCTGGCCGCTGATGAACTGCTCCACGCGCCTGCGGCATTCATCGTCCGAGTACTGTATGGGCGGAGATTTCATAAAATATGAACTGGGAGCTACGATAGAGCCGGCCAGTCCGCGGTCCCTGGCTATCTTGAGGCACCTGACAGCATCGATAACTACGCCCGCCGAGTTGGGGCTGTCCCAGACCTCCAGTTTGCACTCAAGGTTGAGGGGCACATCACCGAAGGTGCGGCCTTCCATCCTGATATGGCAGAATTTGCGGTCGAGCAGCCAGGGAACGTAATCGCTGGGCCCGACATGGATGTTATCGGGGTTCATCTCGTAATCGAGCTGTGAAGTGACAGCGTTAGTTTTGGATATCTTCTTGGATTCGAGGCGCTCGCGCTCCAGCATGTTGTAAAAGTCGGTGTTGCCGCCGAAGTTTAGCTGGTAGGTGCGCTCCAATTTAACGCCGCGGTCCTGGAAAAGGCGGGTAAGCACCCTGTGCACGATGGTGGCGCCGACCTGGGACTTGATATCGTCGCCAATAATAGGCAAACCGGCTTCGCGGAAGCGGTTGTGCCAGTACGGTTCGCGGGCTATGAAGACAGGGATGCAGTTGACAAGCCCTACGCCGGCATTGAGGAGCTGTTCGACATACCACTTGGTTGCCTCTTCGCTGCCCACCGGCAGGTAGTTGATGGCCACGTCGGCCTTCACCTCTTTGAGTATGCTCACGATGTTGGCTGTGGGGCCAGGCGCCTTCTCAATAATCTTGCCCAGGTATTTGCCCAGTCCATCGTGCGTCATGCCCCGTATGACCTTGACGCCCGTGGTGGGCACGTCGCAGAACTTATAGGTGTTATTGGGCGCGGTAAAGACGGCCTCTGCCAGGTCCTTGCCCACTTTGTTCTTGTCGATATCGATGGCTGCCACAAAGTTGATATCCTTGATATGGTAGCCTCCCAGGTTAATATGCATCAGTCCCGGAACGGATTCATCGTCCCGGGCTTTCTTGTAATAATGCACACCCTGGACAAAGGAGGAAGCACAATTTCCTACTCCTATGATGGCTACATTTATTTTTCCCATTTTGGTCAACTCCTTCCTGATCAAGGCCATGTTTAATTCGCCTTGCGATCGCTATTCTTAAGCATCTCGTTAATGATACCCTTTGGCCTGACCAGCCACATGGGGATCTTCGACTCGTGCAGTATCTTATCAGCCACGCTTCCCAGCACCCAGCGGGCAATGCCGCTCCTGCCATGGGTAGACATGGCTATAAGGTCGATCTTTTCCTGTTTGGCTACATCGATAACCCTCTCTGCGGGGTCGCCCGAAACTATTTTCAGGCTAACTTCGATGCCCTTTTCCGCCAGCCTTTTCTCAGTTTTAGCAAGGTATTTCTGGCCGGCATCGTGCATAGCCTTAACAAAATCGGCAAACTCCGGGCCCAGCCAGCGGGCTTCGACGGCATGAGGCGCAGGTATGACGTGCAGCAATACCATGGATGCGCCGGTCTTGAGCGCAACCGCCTCTGCATCATGCAGCGCCGCCTCGCCTGTATCCGAGCCGTCCAGCGGGGCCAGGATACGCTTGAAAATGGCTTTACTGTCCCGGTCGATTTCCTTTACCTGCTTGCTGTGTATGCCAAGTATAGGGACCGTGGACTGGGAGACGACTTTTTCGAATATGCTTCCCAGCCACCAGCGCCTCAGGCCGCTAAGGCCATGCGTGGCCATGATGACAAGGTTGATATGATGGTTGTGCGTATAGGCAAGTATGTTCTCTGCCGGGCCGCCGTAAAGCACCCGGCCTGTAGCCTTTAATTCTTGTCCGGGAACGGTAATTTCGCTGTAATCTACCAGCCCTTCTTCCGGGCTGCCGTAAAGCAGTACGGCGCGGCAGGTAATCTCGTTCTTCTGGAGGTGTTCCACGGCGTGGTGCACATAGTTGTCCAGCAACTGGTTAATCCGGCGCCGCTTGCTGCCCAGACCGACGCTGAGGATATCAACCTCTGAGCCAAACCTGGATGCAATATCCCTGACGTATGGTAGTACGGTCTCAGCTTCGACCGAACCATCGAGCGGGACGAGTATTTTCTTAAACATGGCGGCTGAAAATCCGCCCTATTATACCAGATTATTACAACGTCCTTGTGTTAGGCGAGATTTTTATGTTAATTTATAGCGTGCTCTACGATTTCCACTCGCATACTTTCCATAGCGACGGGGTACTTTCTCCATTGGAGTTGATCAGGAGGGCAGCGGTAAAGGGGTACTCTGCCATAGCGGTCACAGACCATGTAGGGACAGGCTCCCTGCGGCGGGTCATCAGGGAGGTCAGTGAGGATTGCGAGCTGGCCAGGGCGCACTGGAATATCCTGGCTATACCAGGTGTGGAGTTAACGCACCTGCCTCCCCAGGCTATTGACGAAGTTGCCAGGAAGGCCAAAGAGTTCGGCGCCTGGCTGGTGGTTGTACACGGCGAATCGCCCGTGGAGCCGGTGGAGGAGGGAACAAACCTGTTCGCGGTGCAGTCAGCCTATGTTGATATACTGGCGCACCCGGGGCATATAAGTGCGGAGGTGGCCGGGATTGCGGCGGAGAGCGGGGTATTTATTGAGATTACTACAAGGCGGGGGCATTGCGCTACCAATGCTCACGTAGCCAGGGTTGTGGGGGAAGCCGGCGCTTTAATGCTGTTGAATTCAGATAGCCATGATGAGGACGACCTGCTCTCTGCTCAACTGGCCAAAGAGACCCTGCGCCAATCAGGCATCAGCAGCCGCAAATTCAAGCAAATCCTCGAACATAACCCGCTGAAACTGCTTCAGAGGATCAGGCGGCTGCCCTGAGTTTGCTGTCCGGAAGTCCGCCCTTTAGCTCTTGCCGATGCGGTATACCTTGGTGCCGCAGTGAGGGCAAACACCTTTGGTAGCGGGCCGGCCATTCTTTAATTTTACCTGCTGGGCATTCTTGATCTCAACCTTCTTCCTGTCCTTGAAGCAATAGGCCTGTGTCATTGAACACCTCCTGAAGCTAATTTATAGCTCTTAAAGCCAATATAGCTAATACACACAGCTATGTCAAGCTTTTTAAGCGAAATCAAGGGGGATCCTTTACGATTTTAAAGGTCGAAGACCTTTTCAGGATGCCATAACCCGCTTTCCGGCACGGCTTTCATGATGGCCAGAAACCGGCCGTCCGGGCTGTAGGCGCGGCAGTAAATGTTGTTCTCGAAATTTACCTGGCCAAGGTCGAGATCATGTCCCTGGCGTACACCCTGCGCCTCTCCCTGATCCAGTACCTGCTTGTCCCAGCCCAGAAGCGGATAATCTGTTGGGTAGATCAGGGAGCCGGCAGTACTGTCTCTCAGGGCATCCTGGAAAGATGCAGGAGAAACGGCCCCGGCTATTTTAAAAGGCCCGTAAGCTGTGCGAACCAGGTCTTTGAGGAAAGCGCCGCAGCCCAATTTTTTCCCCAGGTCATGGGCCAGTGAGCGTATGTATGTGCCCTTTGAGCACAGCACTTTCACTTTCAGATAGGGATGGTTAAAAGCGAGCAGTTCGATGCTGTCGATGCGGACCTTACGGGGTTGGTGTGATACTTCTATCCCTGCCCTGGCCAGCTCATAGGATTGCCTGCCTTTGACCTTGATAGCACTGTAGGCTGGGGGGACCTGGTCGATGCTGCCCTCGAATAGTATCAGTGTTTCCTGTATTAAGGGGAGCGTGATATGGCCTGTATCCTGACGGCCTGTAACACGGCCTTCACCGTCGAAGGTATCTGTGCTGGTACCAAGTTCGATGCCGGCGATGTATTCCTTGGGGCAACCCAGCAGGAATTCCACCACCCTGGTAGCCTGGCCCAGGCAGACGGGCAGCACGCCGGTGGCAGCGGGGTCCAGGGTGCCTGCGTGGCCGACACGCTTTTCGCCCGTAATACGGCGGATTTGCGATACTATGCTGAATGAGGTGGGGCCGGACGGTTTATTTACGTTTAGTATGCCGTTCACGCCCATCCGTTTCACCTGTTTTTTCCTTAGCCGCTAGCCTGTCTATCAGGCTGATCAGGTTGACGCCGCGTTCGATGGAATCATCGAATTCAAAGCTAAGCTCGGGGGTGACGCGGATATTCAGGCGGTGGGCAAGTTCGTGACGTAAAAAACCGGCGGCTGAATTGAAGCCCTTTAGTATCTCTACCCGGTTGAGGTTTTCGCCCAGGGCGCTGATGGATACGGTGGCATTTTGCAGGTCTTTGGATATCTCGACGCCGGTTACGCTGATCAGTCCGTTGAGGCGGGGATCGTTGATATGCTTGCGCAAAAGGTCGCTGATCTCAATTTGGATCAAGTGGTTTAGACGTTCTGTACGCCTGGTCATAGCATTCTCCGCAGAAATATTTTTTTGCTCTAATTAAAGGGGGCAGCAGGGCAGGGACTAATCCACCAGTTCCTGGTGGATAAATTGCAGGATATCCCCGACCTGGAAGTCGTTAAAGCTGTCAAGTTTTACGCCACATTCCATCCCGGTCGTAACCTCCTTCACATCGTCTTTGAAGCGGCGCAGCCCGGCCACGCGGGATTCGGCTATGACTTTGCCGCCGCGGATAACCTTAACCTGAGAATCACGTGTAGCCTTGCCTTCCTTGACCTGCGAACCGGCGATTTGTACCTTTTTACCGGCTTCGAAAATAGTCTTCACCTCGGCCTGGCCGGCCACAATATCGACATACTCGGGTTCAAGCAAGCCTTTAAGTGCCTTTTCGACATCCTCGATGAGTTTATAGATGACGTTGTACTGGCGGATGCTGACTTTCTCCTGCTCGGCCAGCCGGATAGTACCAGGTTCGGGCCGGCTGTTGAAGCCGATGACCACTGCTCTGGAGGCCATGGCCAGCAGTATATCGCTTTCAATGATAGCGCCCGTGCCTGTGTGTATGACCTTGACACGCGTTTTATCATCGCTGAGGCGCTCCAGAGAATCCCGGATGGGCTCTATACTGCCGTGAACATCGGTTTTAAGGATTATGTTGAGGTCTTTGACTTCACCGGTGCCGGCCTGTGCCGCTACGGAGGTAAGGCTTACACCCCTGGCAGTTGTGGTGGCAAGGCCTGCATCCCGGTTTCTCTCTATCAGGGCTTTGGCTTCTTTTTCATTAGCGACCACCTGGAAAATCTGCCCGGCGTCGGGCACGGCGTTCATGCCGAGGATTTCCACCGGTGTAGCGGGTTCAGCTTTGCGGATGTTTTTCCCCTCGTCGTTGAACATAGCCTTGACCTTGCCGCCGACCGTGCCTATGACGATATTGTCGCCCGGTTTTAGGATGCCCTTCTGAACGAGCAGCGTGGCTATAGGCCCGCGGCTTTTATCGAGCTTGGCCTCGATAACGATGCCTGCAGCGGGGCAGTCCACCTCAGCTTTCAATTCCAGGACGTCTGCCACGAGCAGCAGGTTCTCCAGCAGGTCGTCTATGCCCTGCTTTTTCTTGGCTGAAACAGGGACGCAGATTATATCGCCTCCCCATTCTTCGATCACAAACCCGAGGTCGGAAAGCTGTTTCTTGACGCGGTCGGGATTGGCGTTGTCTTTATCAATTTTATTAAGGGCTATAACAATGCTCACACCGGCGGCGCGCGCATGGTCAAGAGCCTCGATGGTCTGAGGCATGACGCCATCGTCCGCTGCTACCACCAGTACGGCGATGTCAGTGGCGCTGGCGCCGCGCGCTCGCATAGCAGTGAATGCCTCATGGCCCGGCGTGTCCAGGAAAGTGATTTTGCGGCCTTTCATCTCGACCTGGTAAGCGCCGATGTGCTGGGTTATGGCGCCGGCTTCACCGGCTGCCACGTTGGTCTTCCTGATGGCGTCCAGCAGGCTGGTTTTGCCGTGATCGACGTGACCCATGATAGTGATTACAGGCGGCCTGGTATGCAGCTTAGCGCCTTTAGCGAAGCTTTTCTGCTTGGCCTTTGCGGATTCGTGCAGCTTCTTGGCTGTGAAGCCGAAATCCACTACCACTTTAGCCGCCACATCATAATCGAGCGACTGGTTGATATTGGCCATGATGCCGTTGCGCATCAGTTGCTTGATGATCTCTATGCCGCTGACGCCCATCTGGTCAGCAAGCTGTTTGACCGTCATTACCGGAGGAAGGCCTATCTGCGGCGCCCCCTGCTTGGCCCCGTCATCAGTTGTAGCCTGTTCCTGCCTGTCTTTCATCACTTATTCTTCCTTCTCCGGTAAGCTCCTGCCGTACTCAAGCAGCGATTGCCGGTTTTCCGTGGACAATTTAGTGCGCAGTCCATATTCTATACGGTTACTTTTTAAGCTCATTTCCCAGCATTTGCGGTATGGGCAGAGGTAAACACCCCTGCCCGGCTGCCTGCCCTGGGGGTCAATTTCAATTACGCCGGTCGAACAAACGAGGCGAACCAGCTCCCTTTTACCCCTGGCAGCGCGGCAGGCTATGCATGTGCGTTCCGGCACACGCTTCTGGCGCGGCGCCGGCGGTTTATGCTCCACTTTCGGGGTCTTCATCTTCGTAATATGTCTTCTTCTTGGCCTTCGTTTTCTTGGCTTTTACGCTGGCATCCTTGCCCTCTGCATCCTTGCTTTCTGCATCCTTGGGGACATCCTCTTTCTTGCCGGATCTTCCACCCCTGCCTGACATTATCTCCTCGGCAAAGCGGATCTTAGAGGGCTTGGCGGGCGCCGTTGCCTCAACCGCCATCAATATCTCGATGCCTGTGCTGCCCGCGACTTCTTCAGCGGCCGTAATTGGTTCGCCCTCTTCGATAACCGCCTCTTCCCCGGCTTCTTCAACGGGGGTAATTATTTCGCTTTCAGGCTTTTCCCCGGCGGGGGCTGCATGTTCGGGTGGCTCTTCCTCTTCAGTGGCTGCCCGCGCTGCGTCCAGCTCGGAGGCGCTCTTGATATCGATGCGCCACCCGGTCAGCTTGGCGGCAAGGCGGACGTTCTGCCCCTCCTTACCGATGGCCAGCGACAGCTGCTTATCAGGTACCTTGACCAAAGCCGTGGTCTCGGCCTCGTTTAAGCTTACGTTCAGCACCTGTGCCGGGCTCAACGCATTGGCTATAAATGCCCTGGGGTCATCTGACCACTGGACGACATCTATCTTTTCATTAGTAAGCTCGTTGACAATATTCTGGATGCGGATGCCACGCAAGCCCACGCAGCAGCCCACCGGGTCAATGCCTTTCTGCCGGGTATAGACCGCAACCTTGCTGCGGTAGCCAGCCTCCCTGGCGACGCCCTTGATTTCCACGCTGCCGCTGGCGATTTCGGGTATCTCCAGAATGAGCAGGTCCCTCAACAGGTTCCTGTGTGCCCGGGATGCTATTATCTGCGGCCCTTTAGTGGTGCGTACCACTTCAACTAAATACAGCTTCAGCCGCTGGCCCTGGCGGTAACGTTCTGTGGGCGTCTTCTCATTCTGGGGGATTATGGCCTCGGTCTTGCCGATATCAATTATCACATGTTCCGGTGTAACCCGCTGAACCGTGCCGGTGACGATTTCGCCCTCTTTCCCCACATATTCTTCAAAGATGGCGCCGCGCTCTGCATCGTGCAGCTTCTGCAGGATGACTTGCTTGGCTATCTGTGCAGGTATGCGCCCTGCATCGGGAGGCGGCACATCGGTGGTTACGGTATCGCCGGCCTTGAGAGTCTTATCCCGTTTCCTGGCATCCTTGAGGGAAATCTCGCGGTATATATCCTCCGGCGTTTCAGCGACTACCTTTTTCAGGGTGAGCCTGACCTCGCCGGTTATGGGGTGAATCTTGACCGCGATGTCTTCCGCATGCGTAAAAGTCTCCTTCCTGTAGGCTGAAACCATGGCTGATTCCAGCGCGGTAAGGATGATCTCCCTGGGCAGATTTTTCTCCGCCGCGAGTTGCATGAGGGCATTCATGAACTCAGTCTTTGCCATTGTGGTCAGTCTCCCTCAATACGCATTTTTTTTCAATAAAAAAGCGGGTACAAGGACCCACTTTTTGGACAAGTATTGAATTCAGAAGTTATGTTATCACATCTTAATCGAAAATGCAAATAGGGGCATACGAAGATAGCGAAAACTTAACGGGGAAAAGGTCACACGGTTACCGGAATTGAAGATATCAAATCCCCCCTTTTGGGGATGCCTTCGCTGACAGTAGTAATACGGTTGCCTTTGCTCAGCATATAGTCCGAAAAAACAGCGTGAACGGACTGCCCATTGGTAATGCCCGCCCGCTGTAACTGAAAATGAATATGAGGGGCGTAGGAAAATCCCGAGTTACCACATAAACCCAACCATTGACCTCTCTTGACGGTATCCCCTACCTTGACCTTAAGCGAGAATTGAAGCAAATGACTTATTTCGCTGAATTCTTCAAAGCCATGGTCTATTATTATGTAGTTGCCCCAGGAAGATTTCATGTCAACATTGGGCGGATAATTGTCAACAATGTGATCGGTCGCGTTTACTACACGGCCATCTGCAGGAGCAATAACTGGCAGTCCGAAGCAGAAAAAATCCTCGTTATTATTGCCTGCGCCACGAAAAGAATGACCGAATTCGTTAACAACAATGAAATCCCAGGCATATGCAGCGACGCCGATATGTGTTGGTTGGCTGAAATTGCCGTTTGAGACAAACCAGAAACCATAAAAGGGGAGCGTCAATTTTGCCCGTCGCCCGGTCAATGTATTTTTCAGGTGTTTCGCAGATAACTTGACTTCAGGTTTCTCAATTAATTCGAAAGGCATAATTTCCAGGTTTAAACGCGCAGTTGTTGTCGGAAATGACCTGATAATTAACAGGGAAGATAGTGCAACAAGGTTAAAGGGCCCGGCCAGTACGGGCATATTAATCAAATATGAAATGTAAATCCACAGCGTCCCGACAAATGCGGTAATAGAACATGCGATAACCGTGTAAATCAACGATTGCAGGTTGAATTTTAAATAATGAGCTCCAAGTGCCAGTCCAACCAGGGCACAATTAAAACCGATTATCAGTTGATTTAAGTATTCGGGTGAAGGCGTGATCGACAAATAAAGGCCAAGGCCCAGAGCGCTCCCTAAAAAACCGAGGCAAGCTGCAACAGGCGAATACAAAACGGCAACGATCAGTGC
>CAIYTC010000240.1 GCA_903929005.1 uncultured Dehalococcoidia bacterium
CCTGGCCGCCTGTCCCAGCATCTTCTCGATCCACACCAAGGTCTGCAAGCTGAATTTGCCGTCTGTGATCGCTCCCTTGCCCTCTACGTTCTCCTTCCAGCGGCAGGGGTCCAGGGCCAGCAACCATAGCCCGGGCTGAGGCTCGGCTACGTAGCTTAGCGAGTCGGGATCGCGCTGCAGCGCGTCCTTGTAGCCGTAATCGGCATAAATTTGCGTGAACTGCCCGGGCGTAACGTTGGGTACCCGTTCAACAGTGTCACCCACGTAACGGTAAGATTGACCGTTCTTTATATCATGGTTGCCC
Source organism: uncultured Dehalococcoidia bacterium (assembly GCA_903929005.1). Classification (GTDB taxonomy): domain Bacteria; phylum Chloroflexota; class Dehalococcoidia; order GIF9; family UBA5629; genus CAIMUM01. The sequence goes on from CAIYTC010000240.1 coordinate 305, forward strand.
GGTACCACGTAGACCTTCTTCCCGGCCGCTTTCAATTGCGCCAGGTAGCCAGCAGCCAGTTCGTGCGATGATTTCTCCCCGTCCTTGGTCAGGTCCCCCGGCACCAGCACGATATTGGCCTTGAGATCCTTGATGGCGGCAATGGCCGATTCCAGTATCTCGGGGCCTTCCCGTACGAGCTTGCGGTCGGCCTCTATATAGGCCTCGAAGGCCTTGCCGGTTGTGCCCAGCGACGTATCATAGATATGCGGGTCGCTGAAAACCACAAAATCAGTTTCCGGGTAGCCAGGGGCCTTTTCCAGTAAAACGCTTAAGGATTTATCAGGTACGAACACGAATCCCGGCTTGGGTGCGCAGGCCACCAAGCTCAATATCAGTATGGGCATAAACGCCATCTGGATAATTCCGGGCCACGCTTTTACCGTCTTCATGGAATCTCTGCTTATTACATTTATTTTTTGAATTCTGAACCCACTATACTACAGGCGGGCTTATAACAGCAAGCCTGATTATCTGCCGGACGGACCTCCAGCTTTGACACTGGCATTGAATCAATTGTATATTTAATTGGCACAGGCTAAAAAGGCCGCCGGGAGGATGCTATTATCAACGACGAGCACAAAGCCGCTGAAGAGAAGCTGAAAGAGGCGCAGGAACGTTACCTGGCCGTCTTCAACCGCTCCCGCGACGCTGTCTACATGCACGATTTTGAAGGCCATTTTATCGACGCCAACGATGCTGCCTTAAAGCTGCTGGGCTACGATAGAGCCGAAATTACCTCCCTCAATTTTGCCAATCTGCTGACTGCAGGGCAGTTACCGCTGGCGCTGCGTTTGCTCGGGGAATTAAAAGATGCGGGCAGCCAGCTTGAGCGTACCGAGCTCAGGCTCAGGCGCAAGGACGGCAGCCTTGTCAGTGTAGAGACCAATGAATCGGTTATCTACCGGGATGGCCAGCCGTCTTACTGCATCGGCATCGGCCGTGATATTTCCGAGCGCAAGGCGGCGCAGGAGGAACTGAAGCAAGGCTATGAAAATCTGCAAAAGGCTATGCTGGGTACGGTGGAAGCGATATCCATGATCTCAGAAGTAAGAGACCCCTACACCGCCGGTCACCAGTTGCAGGTCGCAAGGCTGGCCTCTGCCATGGGCACTGAGATGGGCCTGCCTGAAAAGAAGATAACCGCGCTTCAGATGGCAGGAACATTGCACGATATAGGGAAAATCAACATACCCTCCGAGATACTCAGTAAGCCGGGACGTTTAAACCAGATCGAGTTCGACCTCATCAAAACGCATCCCGGCATAGGCCGCGAGATACTGAAATCCATCGACTTTCCCTGGCCGATATGCAGGATCGTAGCCCAGCACCATGAACGCCTGGACGGCTCCGGCTACCCCTCCAGCCTGAAGGATGCTGAGATTTGTATTGAAGCTAAAATACTGGCTGTCGCTGATGTCGTATCGGCCATGAGCTGCCACCGGCCGTACCGCCCTGCCCTGGGAGTTGACCAGGCGCTTGAAGAAATAACCAGGAACAGGGGGACACTCTACGATCCGGCCAGCGTAGACGCCTGCTATAAGCTTTTTAAGGAAAAGGGCTTTAAGCTGGAAGGCTGATACCCGCCAGCTTTTCGGCAATTTTGGTCCATTCACCCGGACGGGTTCATCACTTTGCCCACGAAAATGACCGACCCCGTCTGGATATCCCTGATGAGGAAGATGAAGGGGCGGTTAACATTTACCTCCAGCGGCATAACCGGCATGGCGGTGGCCCGCATGATGACGGCGGTGGCAGCGGCGGCCTCGGTGCCGGACTCATCCACCGCTACGAAGGCCTTGTGTACAACCTCGGATATGGAGAGCTCCCTGTTTCCCGTCATGCCGGAGAAATCAGCCTGACCAGAGAAGGCCACGGGCATGCCCATGGCCGCCAGGATCTTGCCCAGGCTGAATTCGGATTCGTATTTGAAACTTGGCAGGCTGAGGGCAACCTGTTTCGGCGTGACTGCGTTTATGATTGAGGCCACATTGCCCGCAGTCAACGACTTCTCGAATTCGGCGAATTTGCCCTGGTCGGGCAGCAGCACCACCATCTCCAGTTCACGCCCGTCGTAGGGCAGCGTCACCGCCTGGAAACCGTCCCCCGCCGCATAGCCCAGGCGCTCCGTCTGGTGCATCGCCGGCGTCTTTATAGTAGAGCCATCGGCCAGGTGGAAATCGGCCGGTTGCGTGGCGTTTTTCTGGAAGTTATTGGCCCAGGCAGCGTTGAAATAGATAGCATTGGTCAGCACCAGCCTGGTCAGCGGGTCGATGGCGCCCGGCGGTATGAGGTCCTTAATGCGCTGCTCGGTCTGGTCCTCGACCCAGCTATTAATGGTCAGGCGGCTGGCATCAGGCGCGCCGCGAAAATCCAGCGTCCGGAGTCCGGCGCCGTAATCCTCGGCCAGCAGGTCGAGGTATGGCGCCAGGAAAGGATATCCCTTCTGCCCCCAGAGGGCATTGACGATATTTAAGCGGAAGCCTTTGCCATCTTTACCTTTGGCACCCTGCCCGCGGCCGGCCAACTCCTGGTCAAGGCTGTTGAAGGAAGGATGCAGTCTGCCCTGCGGCAGGGTAAAGTGCAGCGTATCCGCCATCTGTTTCTCCGTGCTGTCACGGGCGCCGGCATAGGTCATGGCCAGCGCCAGCGAAATAGAGTAAGGCGAATAAAAGATGTTGCCCGGCGACCCTTTAAGCGCCTGGTAGAGGTCAAAGGCAAAGGCATTGTTGCCGCCGACCAGCGGGCCCAGGTCCGGCTGGTTTGCGGCCGCAGACGCCCTCGGCTTTTCCGACCGCAAAACGTCACCTGCGGCCGGCTGCGCGCAGGCCGCTAATCCTGTTAACAAAACAAGGCCCAAACTTGTCACATACAACCATTTTGATTTCATGTCGCTGCCTCCTGTATACTCAATTTACATTATTAATAACGGATACAACCATATTATAGTTTAGCAAACCGCAGTCTTTCTGCGCCCGCTAAGTTAATTTCATGCTTATTAGCCCAATAATCGTACTCCTGAGGTCGTATGCCAACCCCACGCCCGAGAACCTCAAGGGCATGGCCAGGTACGGCATTAACACGGAGAGCGCATTATGCGTATCAACCCCCGATATTCAGAAGCTGGCCAAGCAGATAGGCAAAGACCATCTCCTGGCACAGCAGCTCTGGGAGGCCGGCTGGCGCGAGTCCGGCATACTGGCTGTGATGGTGGACGACCCGGCACAGGTAACGGCAGATCAGATGGAAAACTGGGTCAAGGATTTCAACTCCTGGGACGTTTGTGATGCCGCCTGCCTGCATCTCTTCTCATGGAGCGGCCTGGCCTTTGAGAAGGCGGCCGCTTGGCCGGCAAGGGAGGAGGAATACGTCAAGAGGGCCGGCTTTGCCCTGATGGCCTGCCTGGCTGCAGGCAACAGAAAATCCAGCGACGGGCAACTCGCTGCCTTTTTGCCCATTATTGAGCGGGAAGCCTGGGATGAGCGAAACTACGTGAAGAAAGCGGTCAACTGGGCACTGAGGGGCGTGGGAAAGCGCAGCAAGCATTTGAATAAGCTTGCCATTGAGACTGCGCAGCGCATCAAACTTCTGGATTCCAGGAGCGCCCGTTGGATAGCTTCAGACGCCCTGCGCGAATTAACTTCAGAAAAAACGCTGGCGAGAATTAAGGGCTGACCCTATGAACAGCAGCTCTTGCCCTCATCGCCGCAGCAGGTCTGCTGCCTGTCACCGCATGAGCCGCCGCCGCAGGTACCGCCGCCGCAACCCTCCTGCCTGAGCATCAGCGTAGGCCCTTCAGGTGTATCCTCAACATCGAGCGAAATGCCCGGCAAATTGCCGGCCAGGTCCTTTTCTATGGCAAAAACCCTGGCCCCGTCATGCTCCACAACGTTGTCCCCGGGCTGCTCGAGGCCAAGGATAAGGCCGA
>CAIYTC010000241.1 GCA_903929005.1 uncultured Dehalococcoidia bacterium
CATCACAATTCCTATGCACAAAGAGATTACCAAAGGAACTTTCAATGATATTCTCAATAAACTTAGCCTCTTTAATGGCATCAGCAAGGAAGACCTGGTCGCTAAACTGAAGAAACTATAGCCACCCCATCCCACGCCACTCGATTGACGGACCTCCTCCCCTGCCTCTATCTGGTGTATATCCTGGGTCCGGTACTGATCACCCTGGTCGCGTCAAACTTCTCTAAGGAGTTAGGCCATGCAAAGAATATGGGGACTGCTGTTACTGGCAGCCCTTCGCCTTTCCAGTTGCACCAGATGCCCGGGTGGGTCAAAGGTGATTTTCCTTGACATACCAAACCGAGTATCTTATAGTTTGACCATGAACAAGCAATGGCTTATCAAACAAAAAGCCGGTGTTTTTTCCGGATGGGCCATGACAAAGCTGAATTATGAACATAATTAGCTTAACGAATACAGGGAGATTATAAATTATGAATTTATATCCGTATATAGTTATATTCTCAGGTGCAATTGCATTAACCCTGTTTCTCATTACCAGAGACCGTAAAGGCAGTGTGAAGGCGCTGCTTCTTAAGACTATTACCAGCTTCTTATTCATATCAGTAGCCTTTGCCTCTGTTATGGTCAATTCAGGTCAGGGCGTTGCTACTTTCTTTGCGCTCATTATTATGGGACTGATATGCGGCCTGATTGGCGATATAGTTTTAGACCTCAAGGTAATGTATAAAGAATCCTCATCACTCTATCAGCATGGTGGGATGGTGGCTTTCCTTATCGGGCACCTATTCTACCTGGCGGCGCTAATAATTTATTTCGGTTTCGACTGGATACCCCTGGTAATTGCTGTAGTACTGGCAATTATAATAGCCTGTGTCAGCAAGTTTATACTCAAATTCAACTTCGCTGAACATACCGTTGACACCTATGCTTATACATTCTTTTTATCCTATATGATGACACAGGCTTGCTATGCGGCAATAACTCGTGGTTTTACTGCTTGCACAGTTCTATTAGCTGCAGGATCTATCCTGTTCTTACTATCAGATCTTATCCTGGTTATGACTTATTATGATAACAAGGATTCCAGGCCGTTTATTGCAGTGAACCATATCCTGTATTATGCTGCTCAATTCACCATTGCCTTAAGTGTTTTATACTTGGTAGCCTGATAGCAAAGAATTAATAACGAGAGAGCTGTCGCCTTAGTTGATTTTCGCAATTGGATGCAAGCTCAGTCGAGTCGATACATCTATTTGGTCTTTGGGCTGAACCCGTTAAACCGGACAGATGAGGTTAGTCGTTTAATCCTTGAAAAACACAATGATAAACTATTGTTAGGAGGCGGCTGTGAGATATAAGGGAGTGATCATACCGGTGATTTGTGCGTTCCTGGCGATGGAGACGTTAGTTTGGGGCTGCGTAAGTCCGGCGCAAGAACAAGTAATAAAGGGGGATAGCTTCCTTAAGCAGGAGCAATGGGACGAGGCAATTGCAGCATACACACAAGCGATTGAACTGGACCCGAAACTGAATGTAGCTGAGCTAAATCCGAAGCTTGCTATAGCTTATACTGAACGGGGATACGCCTGTAACTCAAAAGGTGAACCCGATAAAGCCATAGCTGATTTCACCAGGGCGATAGAGCTGGATCCAAAGCATGCCGCGGCTTACAACTACCGTGGGTTCACCAACGGAGTAATGGGTTACTACGACAAAGCCATAGCTGATTTCACCAGGGCAATAGAACTCGACCCTGAATTTACCCTGGTTTACTACAACCGCGGGTATGTCTATAACTCACAGGGCGAACCCGATAAAGCCATAGCTGATTTTACCAGGGCGATAGAGCTGGATCCAAAGCATGCCCTGGCTTACAACAACCGCGGGAGTATCTATATTGACAAGGGTGAATATGATAAAGCAATTGCTGATTACACCAGGTTGATAGAGATTAACCCGAAGCTTGCCGTAGCCTTCTACAACCGCGGGAATGCCTATGATAAAAAGGGTGAAACAGGCAAAGCCGAAGCTGATTTTAAGAAGGCCAAAGAGTTAGCGTATATAGTGAATCCTTGATGTTGATAACTGAGGTTAGCGTTTACTGGTTTATTTAGTTGCCAGGTAACTAATGGTCAATGTTATGAATAACTCAATTCTCATCATTCAGGGGGTTTCGCACATCGCTATGGCTATAATGTGTTGGTTGGCAAAATCGAGACGCCTGTTAGTGTTGATGGCACTGTCAATTATTATGACGGGCGCGGTTGCATGTGCGCAGAAAGAAGATTATATGCATAAGGTGAGCGGCGTTTTGTTGCAGCAGGTTGACTTGCGCAAAGAGCAGATGGCATCCCCGAGCGGGGAACGCCTCACTCAGATGAAAGATATGGGGTTGATCCTGCATGATTTGAATGTACAGCTCGTATTCATCTATGTCAATGGGGCGTTCAGTCTTCAAGAGGAGAAGGAGTTGGTTGACCTGGGCGTTAAAGTCCATGCGGATTCCTGGATCCCGCCGGTAGGCAGCCATCCCTACGGCTTTTACATCGCGGAGATGCCGGTTGAAAAGCTGGAGGGGTTGGTGGCCAAAGATTACATAATCAAGCTGGACACGGCCGAGAGGCAGTCGCTGCCGCACTGCACGGTTAATAATTATTAAGTTGGGATGTGTCGATGGCAATTGGCAGGATGCTTATTTTAACGGGTTGAAAATATGGTGGAAGTGGCATATTATTTGAGCCTGACGCAATTCCGCAATTCTAAATACGACATGATCGAAGTGCAATATTCGTAGGAGGTTTTTAGTGTGTTTGATTTGAACAAGTTCTCCTTGAAGGGCAAAACGGCGATAGTTACCGGCGGTGGACGTGGTATAGGCAAAGCGTGTGCAGTCGGCTTTGCCAAAGCTGGTGCAAAGGTTGCCGTCACCAGCCGTAAGATTGCTGACCTGGAAGCTACAGTAGCAGAGATCAAGTCCTTTGGCGGAGAGGCTTTCTCCATCCAGGCCCATCTCGGCAAAATGGAAGACATACAGAAGATGGTTGCCACGGCCGTGGAAAAGCTCGGCGGCCGCATCGACATACTGGTGAATAATGCAGGTGCAAGTCCCGCTACGGCCAGTGTACTTGAATCCGATGAACGTCTCTGGGAAACAGTCATGAACCTGAATATGAAAGGGATGTATTTTACCAGCCAGGCTGTTGCCAATATTATGAAAAAGCAGGGCGGCGGAAAGATAATTAACGTCGCTTCAATAGATGGCTTCAAGCCGGAGCCCGGTGTAAGCATCTACTCGATTTCCAAGGCGGGCGCACGAATGATCACCAGGGCTTTTGCCGCCGAACTGATCCCCCACAATATCCAGGTTAACACCATCGCGCCCGGCCCCATCGAAACCAAGATGATGAATTCACACTGGGCCCACCTTCCGCCGAAGGAAGCTAAAAAGGCGCATGATATGGTGACCAGGATGCTTCCTATCGGCCGCATAGGTGACCCCGATGAGATAGCCGGAGCAGCCATCTACCTGGCATCGGATGCTTCAAACTATACCACGGGCGCCGAGATCGTTATCGACGGCGGCTTGCTGATCAGCACCATCGCGGCGCCGCAGGCTTAGGATTGGAGAATTGAAAAGGCATGGCAGTATCACGCATGAGTAAGGGGGATGATGCAGGATGTAAAGTATCTTTTTGAGCCGCGTTCAGTGGTTGTGATAGGTGCATCATCCAGGGCGGGGAAGCTGGGACATACTGTGGTCAGCAACCTTGTTTCCAGCGGCTACCAGGGAAAAATATATCCCGTTAACCCTGCCGGCGGAGTTATACTGGGGATACCGGTTTACCGGGACGTAAGCTCGATTACGGGTGAAATAGACCTGGCTGTAATCGTAATCCCGGCCAGCGCGGTCTTTGAAGCTGCTAAGGGCTGTGCGGATAAAGGCGCCCGTTTCATAGCCATAATCACCTCAGGATTCTCAGAGATTGGCAATGTTGAGGAAGAGACAAGAATCATAAATTATGCGCGGCAGCATAACATGCGTGTGCTCGGCCCTAATATCATAGGGATATATTCATCGGCAGCGTCAATGAATGCTACATTCGGGCCGGGCGGCATACCGGCTGGAAACGTGGCAATCGTTACTCAGAGCGGGGCGTTAGGCGTGGCCATGATCGGTAAAACCCAGGTGGAAAATATCGGGCTCTCGGCTATCGTTTCACTGGGTAACAAGGCTGATGTGGACGAGGTGGATATCCTGAATTACCTGGCGGCAGATAATAATACAAAGGTCATTATGCTGTATATCGAGGGCGTAACACACGGAGAAAGCCTGGTAGATGTGTTAAAAAAGACTACCAAGGTTAAGCCTATTGTGGTAGTCAAGTCGGGAAGGTCGAAACGAGGCGCCATGGCTGCGGCCTCGCATACCGGTTCGTTGGCTGGTGAGGATAAGGTTTTCGACGATATCGCCCGGCAGTGCGGAGTGATCAGGGCTGAGGGGTTGCAGGAAGCGCTGGAATGGTGCAAGTATCTGGCCAGCACACCTGAACCGCAGGGCGAGAATACGGTGATTATTACCAATGGAGGGGGCATCGGAGTTTTAACGGCAGACGCCTGCGAGAAGTATGGCATCAACCTTTACGATAACCTGCCGGATATGAAAAAGACCTTTGCCGGTGTGGTGCCTGAATTTGGCTCGGCCAAGAACCCGGTGGATATCACGGGGCAGGCTACAGCCGATAAGTATTTCACTGCTATCAATGCTGCGCTGGGCAACGATAATATCAATGCGGTGCTATGCCTGGGTTGCGAATCAGGTGTTTTTGAACCGGATAAATTCGCCCTGCGGGCCGAGGATTTATTTAAAGCAGGCGCGGTCAGCAAACCGCTGATATTTTCATTTGTGGGCGGCGCCGAGGTGGAGGAAACCATTCAACGCCTTAAAATTTCAGGCGTCCCTATTTTTAACGATGTGCTCCAGGCTGCTTCCTGCCTGGGAGCGATTTACTCTAACCACCGCCAGAAGAAAGAGCTTCTGGCGGAACCGGAACAAGTTGAATTTGATGCGAAGGCGATACAGGACGTGCTCGACCTGGCCAGGAGGGATGCCCGGCGTTTCCTCTATTCGTATGAAGCTCAGTTGATAATGCACGCTATTGGCATTGCCAACCCCGCCAGTAATATTGCCCACAGCCTGCCAGAAGCCGTGGATTTTGCGGAAAGTATGGGATACCCGCTGGTAATGAAAGTTGTGTCCAGGGATATAGTGCATAAAAGCGACGCGGGCGGAGTTGCCTTGGATATCGATAACAAGGAAGAAGTGGCCGATGCCTACGAGGCAATACTGGCAAACTGCCGGCAGTTCAAGCCCGATGCCCTGATTGAAGGCATCGAGGTGTCGGAGCAGGTCAAGCACGGTGTGGAAACAATCATCGGCGCACGCCGGGACCTTTCCTTCGGCCCGATCGTAATGTTCGGGTTGGGTGGCATATATGTAGAAGTGATGAAAGATATCGCATTCCGTGCCTTCCCGCTTAGCCGGGGCGAGGCTATGAAGATGATTAGCGAGATCAAAACCTACCCCTTGTTGCTGGGCGTAAGGGGTGAAAAACGTAGGGATATAGATGCGCTGGCGGATGCCGTGCTCAGGGTAGGCGCCGTCCTCAAGAGGTTTAAGGATATTTCCGATATTGAAATTAATCCGCTGGTTGCTTACGAGCACGGCGAGGGGGTCAGGGCTGTGGATGTCAGGATATTACTTTCCAGCAAGGAGGTAAACGTATGAAAAGCTTGATAGTAGGATCAATGGATGGTAACGCGGGCAAGACCAGCCTGATCATAGGGCTGGCCAAAGCAACCGGTAAATCATTCGGATATATGAAACCGCTGGGTGACCGCCTGGTTTACCGCAAAAAAAGGGTATGGGACTATGATGCGGCGCTGCTGACCAATATATTTGGGATGCAGCAGAGCCCTGAAGACATTACCGTTGGCTTCGCACATTTAAAACTGAGGTTCAAGTATGACGAGGAGGGAGCCAAAAATCGTGTGCTGGCCATGGCCAAAGACGTAAGCGCAGGCAAAGACATGTTGTTTGTGGAAGGGGGTAAGGACATAGAGTACGGGATCTCCTTCTACCTGAACGTATTATCCCTGGCGGGATACCTCGGGGGGAAGCTGGTAATACTGGTTGGCGGAGACGAAAACTATATAGTAGATAACGTGATCTTCATCAAAAAGTATTTGAGCTTCACCGGTATGGATTTCAGGGGCGTGATCATCAATAAGGTGCGCAACGTCGAGGATTTTAAAAACGTATATATACCGATGATGCAGAAGGCGGATATCAATATCCTGGGGATAATACCCTACCAGGAGGAGCTGACCTTCTTTTCGATGGAGTACCTGTCGCAATACCTGCTGGCAAGGGTGGTGGCCGGTGAAGATTGGCTGAACCGGCGGATCAGCAATATTTTCGTGGGGGCTGCTTCGGTGGATTCAGCCTATGCGGATGTCCGCTTTCATAAGGAGAACAAGCTGGTAGTAACGAGCGGCGACCGCTCCGATATGCTGCTGGCATCGTTCGAAGATAAATGCACTGCGGCTGTTATCCTTACCAACAATATCCTGCCGCCTCAGAATATCCTGGCCAAAGCTGATGAGAAGAAAATACCTGTACTGCTGGTGCCTATGGGGGTTTATGAAACCGCCAAACAGATTGAAGCCCTGACGCCCTTGATTACCAGTAAAAATACAGCGGAGATTGACCTGATGGAAAAATTGGTCAGGGAGAACGTCAAAATGGACGATCTTCTCAAGGATTGAAATGGAAAATAGGTTACATAATATATTTGCCTGACCATATTCAGGCTGTTATAATCAATTGAATCTTGCGGAACACACTACTAAGTTAGTTATCCCATCAGGTGGCCTCCCGCAGTTCAATGCGTGAGGTCTTTATTTGTACTGGAAGGGAGCATAGAAATGGCAGCAGAAGATAAATCCCAAAAATTAGAAATGATGAGGCATTCGGCCAGCCATATTATGGCTGAAGCGGTGAAATCGCTTTTCCCGGAAGCTAAATTTGCCATCGGACCGGCCATAGAGGACGGTTTCTACTACGATTTTGACCTGACGAGGTCCCTGGCCGCGGAAGACTTGCCTGCTATTGAAGCCAGGATGAAAGAAATAATTGCTGCTAACACGCCTTTTACACATGAGGAGATCAGCGCAAAAGAGGCATTGAAGCTTTTTGCCGGGCAGCCATACAAAGTCGAACTTATCAATGACCTGGCTGAAGACAAGGTTTCGATTTATAAACAGGGCGGCTTCACCGACCTTTGCCGTGGACCTCACATCAAGGCGAGTGGGGAGATCAAGGCCTTCAAGCTGACCAGCGTCGCCGGGGCTTACTGGAGAGGCGACGAGAAGCGCCCGATGCTGCAGAGGATATATGGCGTTGCCTTTGCCAAGCAGGCTGATCTTGATGAATACCTGCAAAGGATCGCCGAAGCGGCTAAACGCGACCACCGCAAGCTGGGCAAGGAGCTTGACCTTTTCAGCCTGCACGAGGAGGCAGGTCCGGGCCTGGTTTACTGGCATCCCAGGGGTGCCATGGTCAGGCAAATCATCGAGGATTTTTGGAAGGTAGAGCACAGGCGCCGCGGCTATGACATAGTGTATTCACCGCATATTGCCAAGGTTCATCTGTGGGAGACCAGCGGGCACTGGAACTTTTACCGTGACAACATGTACTCGCCCATGGTGATAGACGAAATACAATACGTAATCAAGCCGATGAACTGCCCCTTCCATATCCTGATGTACAAGACGCAGCTTCGCAGCTATCGTAACCTCCCCATGCGCTATGCCGAACTCGGGACCGTCTACCGCTATGAGAGGTCAGGTGTATTACACGGTCTGGCCAGGGTAAGGGGTTTTACCCAGGACGACGCGCATATATTCTGCAGGCCCGACCAGCTCGAAGCGGAGGTCAAAGACGTTGTTGAACTGGCGCAATTCATGATGAAGTCTTTTGGCTTTGAGGAATATGAGATGATGCTTTCCACACGGCCGGAAAAATATACCGGGACGCTGGAGAGCTGGGACATGGCCACCGCAGCCCTGCGTAATGTGTTGGAAAAATTGCAGATTAAATATCAGGTAGACCCCGGTGAAGGCGTATTTTACGGGCCAAAAATCGATATTAAGTTGAAGGATGCCCTGGGCAGGACGTGGCAGGGGCCGACCATCCAGGTGGATTTTCAGTTGCCTGAGCGTTTCGACGTCAATTATGTTGGAGAGGATGGGCATGAACACCGCACTGTCATGATTCACCGCACTGTACTGGGCAGCATGGAGAGGTTCTTTGCCTGTTTGACCGAGCACTATGCGGGCGCATTCCCGCTGTGGCTGGCGCCCGTGCAAACCGTACTGATACCGATTGCAGACAGGCATGTGGACTATGCCGCCAAACTCTTGGCAGAAATGCGGGCCAGGGACATCCGTGCCCAATTGGATGAAAGGTCGGAACGCATGAACTTGAAGATCCGGGAAGCCCAGTTGAATAAGATCCCGTATATGCTGATTGTCGGCGATAAGGAAGTTGAAAACGGGACAGTGTCGGTGCGGATGCGCAACGGCGAGGATCTTGGCTCACTTAGCTTTTCAGGCTTCCTTGAGAGGATAGAATCGCTGATTAAATCAAGGGAACTTGCCAAACTTTGATTTTCAGCTATGAGATGTGCTATATTCTTATTCGTCCAGTTTTATTTTATAGGGAGGGATAAAACAACATATTTAAAGAACTAAATATCAATCACCGTATTCGTGCCAGGGAGATAAGGCTGATAGGTGATGAGGGTGAGCAAATCGGTTTGTTGCCTACCGACAAAGCCTTGCAGATGGCTGTTGAAAAAGGCCTGGATCTTGTGGAGGTAGCACCAACGGCAACCCCTCCCGTATGCAGAATACTTGATTACGGAAAATACAGGTACGAGCAGACAAAGAAAGAAAAAAAGGTACGCAGCGGTCAACGGTCCGGACTCCTGAAGGAGATCAGGGTAAGGCCACAGGTAAAGGACCATGACCTTGACATAAAGATTAACCGGGCAAAAAAGTTTGTCATTGACGGAGATAAAGTTAAAGTTTTAGTAATCTTTCGTGGCCGGCAGATGGTACACCCGGAGTTGGGCATCAAGGTACTGCAGAAGGTAGCCAATGATTTGAAGGGCGTAGCCCAGTTGGATGGCCAGCCGATACACGAGGGAAGGGTAATGAGTTTAATTCTTTCACCGGTATCAGCCAAGCAAGTGCAGGCCAAAGAAAATAAGGAAGTCAAAGAAGTTAAGGAAGTCAAAGAAATAAAGGTCAAGGAAACAGTATAAATGCCTAAACTAAAGACTCACAAGGGAGCTAGAAAACGCTTTCACTTTACTGCAGGCGGCAAGATCATGCGTGTCAAGCAGGGCAAAAGCCATTTCAGGCGCAGGAAGCCGGCCGGCGTCAAAGGACTTTATGATGAGACAATCCCTCTGCATAAAGCTGATGTTAAGAGGATTAAAAAATTAGTACCATACCATTAGGTATTCAGGAGGACTCAGTTGCCAAGAGTTAAAGGCGGAACTGTCAGCCACAGACGCCATAAAAAAGTACTCGAGTTAACCAAAGGCCACAGGGGCAAGCGGCATTCCCTTTACAGGCATGCTCATGAATCCATGTTGCATGCGCTTGATTACGCTTACTGCCACCGCAGGGAGCGCAAGGGTGATATGCGCAAGCTCTGGATTGCCAGGATCAACGCGGCAGCCAGGATTGGCGGCCTTAACTACAGCCAGTTGATTAATGGCCTGACCAGGGCAGAAGTTGAGCTTAACCGCAAAATCTTAGCGGATATCGCCGTAAATGATCCGGCCAAGTTTGCCGCCCTGGTCAAGGTAGCGGCTGACAAACTAAAAAACTAAACCTCCCCTGTAATCCGCGATGTTGGACCAAGTTGAAGAAGTCGCCTCGCAAGCCAATGCAGAATTGCAGAAAATAGCCAGCCTTGACGAGTTGGAGGGCTGGCGCGTCCGTTACCTGGGCCGAAAAAGCAAACTGATCAACATATTACGTTCGCTTGGAGACGTGCCCATCGAGGAAAGGCGGACCCTGGGCGCCCGGGCTAACCAAGTAAAAGTGGGTCTCGAAAGCCGTTTCACACAAAAGAAAGAGCAAATCGAACTACTCAAAAATCAGTCACTGGAACTTGAAAAAATAGATGTGACGCTTCCCGGTCAGCCCTATCAAGTCGGCCGCCTTCATCTCACCACCCGGACCATTAAAGAGATCTGCGATATTTTTATCAGCCTGGGTTTTCAGATCGTTGAGGGGCCTGAAGTGGAGTGGGAGCATTATAATTTTGAAGCCTTGAATATGCCGGCCGAGCACCCTGCCAGGGACGGCTTTGCCACCCTGTGGGCCGACTATAAGACCGAGACGGGCGCCAGGCCCATGTTGATGCGCACACACACCTCACCTGTGCAGATACGCACCATGGAGAAGGCCAAACCCCCCATCCGTGTGATCGCGCCGGGCAGGGTTTACAGGTATGAAGCTACAGATGCCACACATGAGTGGATGTTCTCCCAGGTGGAAGGTCTGGCCGTGGATAAGAATATTACTATGGCCGATTTGAAAGGCACGCTGTTTGAATTCGCACGCCGGCTTTTTGGACAGGACCGCAAATGCCGCTTCCGCGTGGATTATTTCCCCTTTGTGGAGCCGGGCTGCGAGATAGCCATTGACTGTTTCGTGTGCGGCGGCAAAGGCTGCCGGTTATGCGGCAGCAGCGGCTGGATAGAGATCCTGGGCGCCGGGATGGTGCATCCCGAGGTCTTGAGAGGCTGCGGCATTGACCCCGAGGAATACTCCGGCTTTGCCTTTGGCATGGGTGTGGAGCGGATACCTATCCTGCGCTATGGCATTGACGATATCCGGCTTTTCTACAACAATGATTTACGGTTTCTAAAGCAGTTTTAAAAAAAGGTGCTTGATGAAAGTTCCGCTTAAATGGCTTAAAGATTACGTTGATACAGACATCTCCCCTGAAGAGCTTGCTGAGAAGCTGACTTTGGCCGGGCTGGAAGTATCCGCTATTCAGGTGATTGGTGGCAACTGGGAAAACATAGTGGTGGGGCAGATTGCGGCCGTAAATCCCCATCCCAACGCCGACCGTTTGAGGTTGGCTACCGTGGATACGGGTAAGGGGCAGCAAACCGTGGTTTGCGGGGCGCCCAACCTGGTGGTTGGGGATAAAATAGCCTTTGCGTCCGCGGGCGCCAAATTGATCGACGGCCACACAGGGAAAGCGGAGGAGTTGAAACCGGCCAAAATCCGCGGAGTAGCTTCTGAAGGCATGGTATGCTCCGAGAAGGAGTTGGGCCTGTCGGAAAACCATGAGGGCATCCTGGTGCTGCCTGAAGAATTCCAGGTAGGGAAACATCTTTCAGATTATCTGGGCGACGCCATTTTCGATATAGATATAACCCCCAACCGGGCGGACTGCCTCTCGGTGATGGGAATTGCGCGGGAGGTGGCGGCGCTGACCGCTAAGCCCTTCCGTATGCCGGACCTGAGTTATCCCGAATCCTCAAAGAGTGTTGAGTCATATGCGGCGGTGGAGATAAAAGCGCCGGACCTGTGTCCCAGGTACTGCGCGACGGTGATCGATGGCATCGTTATAGGCCCATCCCCCGGGTGGATGCAGAAAAGATTGGCCGCCTGCGGGGCGCGGCCCATAAACAATATTGTGGACGTTACCAACTACGTGATGCTCGAGTTTGGACAGCCTCTCCATGCCTTTGACTGCCAGCAAATCAGGGGAAATAAGATAATCGTGCGTCGCGCCGCCGCAGGCGAGGCCATGTATACCCTCGACGAGCAGGAGCGCAAGTTCGACAGCGACATACTGCTGATCGCGGATGCCGAGCGGCCTATAGCGGTAGCCGGCATTATGGGTGGCTTGAGCTCTGAAGTCAGGGATTATACAACATCCATTTTGTTGGAATCTGCCAATTTCAGCCAGGCGGCCATCCACAGGGGCAGCCAGAACCTCAAGCTCAGCAGCGAGGCCTCTGTGAGGTTCGAGAAAGGCTTGAACCCCGGCCTTGCCATGATGGCGCTGAAAAGGGCCACGCAGTTGATTGCGCAACTCGGTGGCGGCAAAGTGGCCGGGGGCATTATCGATGTTTACCCCGCCAGGACGGCAAAGAAACCGCTATCCATCAACGGGCACAACGTGAGACGGCTGCTGGGGATTGATTTAGAGCTTGACCAAATCCAGCGATGCCTGGAGCTGCTCGGCCTGTCCTGCCGGAAGGGCGATTCGAATAATGTCCTGGTAGGCGATCCGTGGTGGCGGAACGATATTAACTGCACTGCCGACCTGGTCGAGGAAGTCGCCCGCGTCACCGGCTATGACAACATCCCTGAGACTATGCTGAGTTCTTCCCTGCCGTCGGGAGCAGGCTCTCTAATTGTATCATTCCGGCAGGAGATCAGCAGCTTCATGGTCGCCTGTGGGTTCCAGGAGATTATAACCTACCCGCTGACGAGTCCCGAGATTATGCAAAAGCTGTCTTCCTCACCAGGTACGGCACAGCCTGAGATGCTCAAAATCGCCAATCCCATGAGCCGTGACCTCGAATACCTGCGCACCAGCCTGCGCATGGGTGTGCTCTCCGTCCTATCGCGTAACCAGCGCAGCCGTGAGAACAATATACGTCTGTTTGAAATTGCCAAGGTCTTTCTACCGCGGCCGCAAGATCTGCCCCTGGAAAATGAAATATTGTGCGGATTAGTCGATACCGTGGCGCCCGAGACGTACTGGCAATCCAAACCCGCGCCGGTTGACTTCTATTTTGTTAAAGGTATGGTGGAAACATTATTGGCCAGGTTCGGCATTAAAGCAGACTATTTGTATGGCCATGATGTCACGCTGAGCCCGGCCGGGAGCGCCGACGTCGTGGTTGATTCAGTTAAAATCGGCGTGATCGGCGAAGTTCATCCTGCCGTGCTGATGCGTTTCGATATAGCCGAACCTGCCTTTCTGTTTGAGCTCGATGTAGATAAGCTGCTGACCTTAGCATCGCAGCCGCTCATATACAAAACCATCTCCAAATACCCGGGCACCACGCGGGACATTGCCATGCTGTTGGATACAGGTGTCACCTATCAGAAAATAGTGGATATTGTAAAAGGCTTTAGCCTGGTATCTGATATGCAGCTATTTGATCTATATGTTGGAGAGCAGATACCTGAGGGCAAAAAGTCCCTGGCCTTCCGGCTCACCTACCAGTCCGCCGACCAAACCCTCAAAGATGAGGAAGTTGATAAGGTACAGAAACGCATCATAGAACGGCTCTCCAAAGAGCTCGGCGCGGTTCTCCGTTCATAAACAAAGGGAAAAATGTCACTGCGAGGAGCGCAGCAACGCGGCAATCTAATGGAATATAAATAAATGCAAAACCACTTCCTGCATTGCTTCCTCTACCCTTCCAGCGTTGCCATCATCGGCGCCACCCCGAATAAACTCGCCGTAAATTACCACCTGGTAGAAAACCTCGTCAACCTTGGCTACAAAGGTAAAATCCACCCGGTAAACCCCAACCGGGACGAAGTCCTCGGCATCAAAACTTTCAAAACCTTCAACGATATAGGCGAATACGTCGACCTCGTCGTTATATCCATTGCCGCGCGCAACGTCCTCGAAATCATCAAAAACCTGCCCGGCGATAAAATAGGCGGCGTTGTTCTCGTCACCGGGGGCTTCTCGGAAATTGGCGAGGAGGGCAAAAAAATCCAGGACGAGATAGCCAGGCTATTAAAGGAAAAGGGCATCCGGGCTATTGGCCCCAACGCTCTCAGTCCCATCAACAGCTCGAATAAATTCGCCGTCAGTTTCTTCACCATGGCCGGCCTGCCCTCCGGCAACGTATCCTTTATCTTCCAGTCCGGCATGTATGAGCCCCGCTTCAACTGGATAATGATGGATTTCCATCTGGGTGTCGCCAAACTAATTGATCTGGGAAATAAGATGGACATCAACGAGGTTGACGCCCTGGAGTACCTGTCCCAGGACCCCGAGACCAAAGTTATCTGCATTCACCTTGAATCCATCAAAGGCGGCGGCCGCAGGTTCTTCGAGCTTCTCAAACAGACCACGCCCCGCAAACCCGTCATCGTCCTGAAAGGCGGCAGGACCGAAGCCGGCGCGAAGGCGGCCATGTCGCATACAGGCTCGCTGGCGCAGGGCAGCGATATCGTATTTGAATCTGCCTTAAAGCAGGCCGGTGCCATCAAGGCCGATACGCTGGACGATTTCCTTTATCTGGCCAAGGCCTTTTCCTACCTCCCGATTCCCAAGGGAAATCGTATTGCCATAGCCACCTTCCCCGGCGGCGAGGCTGTCCTGGCCACGGACACGGTCTATCAAAACGGCCTGGTCCTGGCCAGGCCGGGGCAAGCCAGCTACGGAAGGCTGCACAAAACGTTCCCTGCCTGGGAGATAGCCCTCAATCCCTACGACTTCGGCATTATCTATACCTTCAGCTCTTTCAAAAACAACCACGGCGCCTTCATCGAGGCCATGGCCGATGATGAAAATGTCGACTGCATAGCCGTCCAGTTGCCACCCCCTATCTTCCCTATCGATCCCGAAATCTTCTGTACGCCCTTCCTAGCCGCCCCACAGAAAGGCAAACCACTGGCCGTCTGGCCCCCTCACATGCTGCGCTTTGACACACCTATCATAGACTGGCTGGAAGCCCATTCCGTCCCCGTCTTCCCCTCGGCTGCGATTGCGGTGAAGTGCCTGGCGGCGCTGAACCGGTATGCTGCTTACCGTTAAGACATAAGCCTGTATAGAGAGTAAAATCGGCTGGATATGATCCAGAGCAATGGCATTAATGACAGCAGTTAGTGCCCCGGAATTTATGCAAACCGGAAGTCCACACACCTCCTTAATAAAAAATTAACATCGGATTGCTAAACTGTATTTATTGAAAATCAGTTATATATATAAAGAGATATAAGGAAGGACGAACGGAGATGGTAACTGTATATATGGCAAAATCAAGAGTTGATGACAGTCTTTTATCATTCCTCACGGATAATAAGTGCAGCGAGATCGAGTTTGATCTGCTCCGCTTTATGGGAAGGCACCCGAAGGCTAAACTTAATTTCTATGTTATCACCCGGGCATTTCGCATCGCCGCCATCGACCTGGGCAACGCGCTGATGGCGCTGGTTGAAAAAGGCATCTTGGCGCACCGCCTCGACGGTAATGGTCTGGTAACGTATTCGCTTTCCGCCGATGAGAAAACCCGTATGTATGTCCATGAACTAGCTTCCCTCGATTGGAGTGTAGCAATGTCCCTGAAAAAGGAGTTGAGGGACAAGTTGGTCTGCTACCAGGATTTATGGCGGGACAGCAAATGATTGTGAACTACCATCTCTTCATGCATGGGGTGTTCTCCTTGCCTGACGCTTTTTCGGTCTTGCCGGGGAATTAATTGTAACCTGCAAACCACTTATCAATATTTTCAACATGTCTTCTCCTGCTTATTCAAGATCAAACTTGCTGCCTGGAAGACACCAGTCGTAGCCTATGCCTCTGAAGCTTCGCACTATGAGATTTGTGATCTGTTTGCTGCTTAAATCGGTTCTCAGGTCTCCGGCTTTTTGAGCTTCCGCCACGAGAGATTCTCCGACCGCATACAATGACCGTTTCTAAGAGTTAATATAAGATGTTTTTTTGTTAAAGCCCATCTCACTGTGAAAGACGGCTTGCATAATCGGTTTGCCGATTCTGGTGATCTTCTTAAGAGCCAATCGATTGTACGCCACTAATTGATCGATACGGCCCTCAAGGTTTGTTATTTCTTTCAAAGCATCGGTGCGGTAGTATTCATCCGATGCAATGAAACCCTCCATTATTATCTGGTCCTTGGACTTGAAGTATAATACCATATTAACATACTGAAGTAACCGACCTTGGTACGTTAATATAGGAGAGGATTGCCATGGATTTTAACCTTCAGGATAAAGTTGCTGTGGTCACGGGTGGTGGCAGTGGTGTAGGCCGTGAAATTGCGCGCCTTTTCTGTGAAGCCGGTGCTACGGTCATTGTTGCCGATGTAATCCCGGAAAAGGGTGCCGAGACGGCCCGGATGTTATCAAATCTACCCGGCCAAGCTATAGCTATCAAGGCCGATGTAACCAGGTACGCAGAAGTAAAAGAAATGATAGCAGCAGCATTAAAAGTTACTGGCAAAGTGGACATCCTTGTGAACAATGCTGGATTCGGAGTACTTAAAAATTTCGGTGATACGACGCCGGATGACTGGATGGTTGATCTTGGTGTTAACCTTTTCGGAACACTGCATTGTACCCGGGAGCTAATCAACCATATGGTCGGGCGTAAATATGGCAAGGTGATTAATATCGTTTCAGACGCCGGTAGAGTTGGGGAAGCCTTTCAGGCAACCTACTCGGCGGCCAAAGCTGCTGTGATGGGATTTTCCAAGGCGCTGGCTAAGGAAGTCGGCACGCACGGCATTAACATAAATTGCGTATCACTCGGGGCAACCAAGACCCCTTTAATCATGCCATTTATCACGCCGGAAATTGAAAATCGTTTGATAAAAGCATACCCGCTGCGCAGGTTGGGCCTGCCCCAGGAACCCGCTGCGCTGGTTGTTTTTCTGGCATCGGACAGTGCGGCATGGATCACCGGCCAGGTCTATTCGGTAAATGGTGGATTCTCAATGATATAACTTTGAATGGATAAATATAGAGATATTAAAGGAGCTGAATAAGTGAAAGAGGTTTACGTTATCGGTTCTTACTCGACGCGCTTTAAGAAATGGACCGAGAAATCGGTTAAAGACCTGACCAAGATGGCTTTTCTTGGCGTACTGGAGGATGCCGCGATCGATGGCAAGGATATCCAATCTGCCTGGTTTTCAAATTGTGGTTGGGGATTTAGTTTGCCGCCCAGGGAAAATGATCCTGGCTCCATCGCTCAGATGAGTTTAAGGGGCCACATCGCTCTCGCTCCACTCGTGCAGGAAGGTTTGTTCCCCAAATCAATCCCAATCTATAACGTAGAAAGCGCGTGCTCAAGTGGTTCTGTGGCCTTTAATGGCGCCTGGAAAGATATTTTATCTGATCAGTGTGACCTCTCCCTTGCCATTGGCGCCGAGAAAGTCGTTTTCCCCAACCACCTCGATAAAGTAATTGAGAATATAGGCAGTGGCACGGATATAGCCGAACTTCCCCGTTTGGCAGAACAATATAAGAAGATTTGCGAGATTAGCAATAAGGAATGGGGCATGAAGACCGACCATACCCTGCTTATGGATGTTTACGCCACCATTGCCGCATGGCATATGTGGAAATGGGGCACCACGCGTGAGCAGATTGCGGCAGTGGCCTCTAAAAACCACTTCCACGGTTCATTGAACCCCTTAGCTCAATATCAGTTCGAGGTACCGGTAGACAAGGTACTTAACGACTATGTTGTTAGCTGGCCGCTCACTCGTTCCATGTGCGCACCGATCGGCGATGGCGCGGCAGCAGCCCTGCTATGCTCGGCTAATTACCTGGACCGGTTACCCGTAAGCATACAGAAAAGGGCCGTCAAGGTACTTGCCAGCGCGGTAGCAACAGGCTACAGGCAAACCATCGATGGCCCCTCCATCTCATATTGGGCAGCGGAACGGGCATACAAAATGGCCGACTTAAAACCCGAAGATATTTCTCTTGCGGAAACTCACGACGCCACTGCGATCGCCGAGATTGTCATAACTGAAATGATCGGCTTCTGTCCGATGGGGCAGGGCGGTAAATTCGCCGAGACAGGCGCAACCAGATTTGACGGTATAAAGCCGGTAAATACATCAGGCGGGCTTGAATCCAAGGGCCACCCTATAGGAGCGACAGGCCTTTCCCAAATAAATGAAATTGTCATGCAACTTCGAGGTGAGGCAGATAAGAGACAGGTTAAGGATCCGCAAATAGGACTGATCGAAAATGGCGGAGGCGTGATCGGATTCGATGAATTGTGTTGTGCAGTTACGATTTTAGCAAGAAATAAAGGAGGCAAATGATATGTCAGGAAATATCCAAACAGCGCAGGCTCTTTTTATCAACGCTTTCAAAAAGCACAGGGACCGTTTATTTTGCAAAGTAGATGG
>CAIYTC010000242.1 GCA_903929005.1 uncultured Dehalococcoidia bacterium
AAGACGGTCATAGCCACCTCCATCAAGGAATACCTGAGCCCGTTCATGCGCGTCATGTTCTCCCTTTTAATGGAAAAAAAACAGGGCCACAGGATCGAGCTGCGGCCGGGCGACCTCTGGTTTCAAGAGATCATACGGAAATTTTCCAGGGCGCCGCTACCCCCCATTTCGGTTGGACCCCAGGATACAGCCCTGATCCTTTTCAGCGGCGGCACAACCGGCACCCCCAAGGGAGTCATGCACTCGCATCGCGGCATCGTTATGAACGCTATGCAAATCCGCGCCTGGTGCTCGCCGATACTGAGGGGCTGGGTCGATAAAGCCGTTTTGCTGATGCCCATATTCCATGGCGCGGGCAACTGGATACTTATCTCAACCATCGTAACCCCGCCGGTGCCGATAGTGCTCATACCCAACCCCCGCGATATCAAGGACCTGCTGGCCACCTTTAAGAAAACCCGCCCGACCTTTTTCCCGGGGGTTGCCACTCTTTTCATCGCGCTTATGAACCATCCCGATGTCAAGTCCGGCAAAATAGATTTCAGCAATCTAAAAATGTCTATAACAGCCGCTGCGCCGCTGCTGGTAGAGACCAAGAAAAGCTGGGAAACCCTGACCGGGGGCAGGATCGTCGAAGCCTACGGGCTTTCGGAATCGGGCATACTGGTCATGGGTCCCATGGTGGGGAAGTGGAAGGAGGGCTCGGTAGGCATGCCCACACCTGACGTTGTCATGAAGATCGTCGATATCGACACGGGCACACAGGATTTGAAAACGGGGGAGGACGGCGAAATCGTCGTAAAGGCCCCGCACCTCATGCAGGGTTACTGGCAGCGGCCCGAAGCCACCGCCGAGATATTCCGCGGAGAGTGGCAGTATACCGGGGATATCGGCCACCTTGACGAGGACGGGTATCTCTTTATCACATCCCGCAAGAAGGAGCTGATCAAACCCAGCGGGCACCAGGTCTACCCCGGTGAGGTTGAAGAGGTAATTACGCAGCATCCGGCAGTGCTGGAGGTTAGCGTCGCCGGCGTCAGGGACGATATACAGGGAGAAGCAGTAAAGGCCTGGATAGTGCTGAAGCCTGACAGGGCATGTACACCACAGGAAATACAGGCCTTCTGTAAGGAGCGGCTAACGGCGTATAAAGTGCCCAAGCATGTGGAGTTCAGGACCGATTTGCCCAAGTCCATGGTCGGGAAGGTGATGCGCCGCTTACTGCAGGAAGAAGAGACAGCCAAACAGAAAGAGAAAAAGTAGATTAACCCGGTAACTTGAATACCTTCAACCTGGTTTTGCCCGCGATAAGATCAAAATGCCGATCGCAGTGGAGCAGTTTTAAGTTATTTTCAATAGCCAGTAAAGCAATATAGGCGTCTGGCAGTGGTACGTTTGTTCCCTGCAGAAATAGGGTTGGTAAAATAGCCTCAAAATGGGGGGACGTAGGGTGCACCATGCCCGGCGGGCACGGAGGGGTCATTGACAACCGTACGGTTAAGACATATTATGCTGACCAAGGGCGATAAGTGATGATGATTGCCTGATTGAGAAATTGGTATGGGAAATCCCGGTTTAATAACTTCAGGATAAGGAGGCAGTAATGCAGAACAGGCAGGAAGAACAGGATATCCTCATCAAGGTGCCGCGCTGGAAGATAGGGTACAGCATAACGGTGCTCTTTGTACTCTACATGCTGGACTATGCGCTGAGGTCGGTGATCGGACCGATTACGCCGGCGCTGAAATCCAGCCTGGGGCTGAGCGACACGGAAATAGGCTGGCTGATGTCCGTGGTGCTCATCGGGGTGGCGGTCTTCGCCTTGCCGCTCTCAATGGTCATGGACCGCTGGCGGCGTTCTAAGATGGTCTCGATAATCTCCATCGTATGGAGCATAGCCGGCGTCTTTTCAGGCTTCTGTATAAACTTCGGTCAGTTGTTGGCCGCACGCACTGTGGTTGGGATCGGTGAGGCCGGCTTCGTGTCCGGCGGCATGGCCCTCATCGTGGGTATGGTGCGCAAGGCGCGGCGGGCCTTTGTCACCGGCATCTGGGCCGCGGCCATACCGCTGGGCTCGGCCCTCGGCTTCCTGGTGGGAGGCTGGGTAACCAAGAGCTGGGGCTGGCAGGCGGCGCTATGGGCCATAGCCACGCCCGGCATTATTTTTGGCATCCTGGCCTGGTTTATGCCGGATTACAAGATCAACAAGGAATCCCTGCAAAAAACGGGGAGCCAGAAATCGATGGCCATAGCTACAACACTGAAAGAGATGCTGCAGATTAAGACCCTGCCCATTCTGTATGTCTCCATAGCACTTTCCGGGTGTTTACAGCAGGGTGCAATACCGTGGTTGCCGGTGCTGCTCAACCGCAGCATGGGCATGGATAACGCGATCGCCTCCACCTTCTCCTCCGGCATAGCCATGCTGGCCGTGATCTCTATGCCGTTGGGAGGATGGGTGGCGGACAGGGTATCGCGCCACAATCCGCACAATAAGGTAATGGTTATGGTTGCGGGAATGTGGCTGACAGCTCTGCTGATGGCGGCGGGGGCCTACCTGGCTTCGCTGCCGCTTTTCATAGCCGGCTGCTTCTTTCTCCCCTTCGGTGTTTCGGCGCAACTCAACGCTGTGCAGGAAATCGTACCTGCATACCGCCGCGCTACGGCTATGGGACTTTATATGCTGACCATATATTTCCTGGGTGGCATGTGGGGACCTACCATCATGGGGGCGGTCTCTGATGCCGCCGGTATACAGATGGCTTATATTGTGATATGCGGCATAGGCATCGTCTCTACCCTTGGACTGCTGTGGGCTGCCAGGTCTTTCAACGCGGACTACCAGCGCGCCACTGAGGTTGACCGTGCGATGGAGTAGCTTAAAGACAGGTAACCAAATGATTGGGGGTCACCGTTATCAAGCTGCTCGGCCTGGCTGATATCGAGGGCAAGGTCAGCCCCCACCAGATGCAGGTGAAAGGCGCACTCAAGATGCGCGCGGCTTCGCTGGAATATGTCAGGGACGTTAAAGCGCTGGCGGACTACATAGGCGGCAGGGTTGAGAAACCGGGTATCGGTGAAGATTGGGCGGTATGCAAAGAATTATATCCGGGCGTCACCGTCCACCTTGTTTTCAACCGGGCGGACGATGAGTTCCCGGCCAGGCTGCGGGCGCTTTACAACGGTGATAAGATAAGGATGATAAAAGGTGACGAACTGGCCACGGTCGCTATTTCGCTGGCCAACCAGCTATTACGTTACGTAAGGGAGGCCAACCCGGGAGTGAAGCTTCCCGAGGTCTGCTATAAAGTATAACCCATGGATGATGAACTAAAAGCCTTCATAGACGCGAAGTTTCATCTGTCCCCCATAGAGGGAGAGGATAAGACCTGCTCTCTTGAAGAAGCAGTCAGGAGACATGTCCAACCCGGCATGTCCATCCACTTCGCAGGCAGGAGCGGAGCGCTCTTTTACCAGCTCGTGCGCGAGTTCTGGGGCAAGAAAGGCGATTTCACCATCATCAGCCCCTATGTGTCGGCCCTGCTGCTGGCGCTTATCCGCGGCGGGCTGATGAAGAAGGCAGTCACCAGCTTCGCCGGAAACACCTACCCCACGCCCGGACCCAACCCGCTGGTCCAGAAGGCCTATATCTCGGGTGCGGTGGAGTTCGAGAATTGGAGCATGCTGACCATCACGCAGCGACTGCTGGCCGGCGCTATGGGCTGGGATTTCATCCCGACGCGTTCGCTCATAGGCAGTTCCATGGCCGAGGAAAATATGCAGGATTTCACGGTCCTCGATTCTCCTTTCGGCGATGGCGGGAAAAGCGCGCTGATGAAGCCGCTGAGACCCGACGTTACCTTTGTGCATGGCCTGGCTGCCGACCGCAGCGGCAACACAATACTTCCATATCCCCTCAGCATCGATGCCTTCGGCGCCTGGGCGGCCAGGGAGGCCGTCATCGTCAGCGTGGAGCACGTGGTGCCGACCGATTATATACGCAGCCATGCCCACCTGGTGCGCGTACCATCCTACATGGTGAAGTCGGTTTGCGAGGTGCCCTGGGGCGCGCACCCTGGGGGCTTGCCAAATTGCGGCATACCGCAGTACGAGGGCTACTTCGACGATTATGAGTTCGCCACGCTGATTAAAGATGCCTCCATGGACGAGACGCGCTTTATGGGCTTCATCCGGGAATGGATACTCGATTGCAAAGACCACAATCACTATTTGGACAAGCTGGGCAAGGAGCGGCTGCGCTACCTCAAGGACAAGGCCAAACCGCATTCATGGGTGGTTGAAACGCTGGCCGCTGTGCCCCATATAGAATTTAAGAAAGAATCCAACCAGCTTGAGCGCATGGTCATCGCCGGCAGCCGCTACATCGCCGACCTGTGCCAGGCGAGGGGCTACCGCACGATTCTGGCGGGGGTGGGGTTGGCCAACCTGGCCGCCTGGCTGGCAGCCTACCGCCTCAGGGACCTGAAATATGACATCGACCTGGTGGCCGAGAACGGCATGTACGGGTTTATGCCCGTGCCCTCCGATCCCACCGGGTTCAGCATGCACAACCTGCCTTCCTGCAAAATGCTGACCAATATCGAAACTGCCCTGGGAGTGCTGGCCGGCGGTTCGTCCGCCTCCTGCCTGGGTGTACTGGGCGCAGCCCAGATAGACCGGCACGGCAACGCTAACTCTACCAAGATCCCCAACGTTTACTATATCGTCGGCTCGGGCGGCGCCAACGATGTCGCCAGCTCCTGCCGGGAGACTATCGTATTCGCCACGGTTGGCAAAGAGAGGCTGGTGAAACAGGTCTCCTATATTACTTACCCCGGGGATAAAGTGAAAACACTGGTAACCGATGTCGGGATATTCGAGAAACCTGACGGCAGCAATAGCCTCGTCCTGACGTCCTATATTCCACACGGTACAGCCATCCGCGAGGAGGAGGCCATCAAGGGCATCAGGCGGCTGGTCGGCTGGGAACTGGAGGTGGCGCCTCACCTCAAGAAGATCGACCTGCCTTCCTATGAGGAAAAGATGATGGTCAGGCTCTTCGACCCGCAGGGGTTTTATACTAAGATGTAAATCGTTGGGGCGAGGAAGACCTCTTCTGCGCAAACGTCCCTATCTGAACAACTCATCTATGATTACGGACTTCTTAACCTTCCGGTGACTGGCTACATCTCCTATGACCGAATCAAGAATATCAACCGGAATTGACCTGTATGCAGGGATAGTCAGATGGTGTTCCCCCTCAGATTGTGTCGTGAGCCGCATGTGGCTACCGCTTTGTCTGGTTACGATATAGCCATATATGGCCAGTTTCTTTGCCAGGTCATCGCCCCTCAGGTCACGCGGCAACTTCAAAGTGCCATGACCTCGTCCCGGACGAGGTGAAGCCTGATTATTTTAGGCATTTCGTCATCATCAAAATGGCACTTGACCGCATCCCTGACCATCGATTTCAACTCTTCTATGGAACTGCCGGAAGTGAAGATGGAATGCCCCAGCGCCCGCGCTTGGAATCCGCCTTCAGCCGAGTCTTCTACGAGGAATATTATTTCCCTATTTGCATTTTCCATAGCTGTATTTTATTCCAAGCTTCCCACAAAGTCTATTTATTACTTACCCGTGGTGAAACCAGCGTTCACCCCGTCCTGCCGAACTCTTTCTTAAGCTGCTGCGAACTGAGGTGGATCATGGTGGGGCGTCCATGTGGACAGGTGCGCGGTTGGGAGGTGTGTTCGAGCTGTTTTACCAGGCTGGCCATCTCACCGCTTTCCAGCGTTTGCCCGGCTCGTATGGCGCCGTGGCAGGCCAGGGATTGTGCGGCCTTGATATCCCGCTTTTGGGCATCCTGCTCGCTGCCGATCTCGTCGAGCAGTTCCCGGATGGCCTCGCTGAGGTTGTTGCCGTTGAGAACGGCCGGGACTGTCCGGACCAGGCAAGTGCGCTCTCCAAACGGCTCAATAGTGAAGCCGAGTTCGTTTAGCAAACCGCCGTAAGCCGTCATGGCCTGCTCCTGCTGTGGGCTCAACTCGATGGCCAGCGGCTCCAGCATGCCCTGCACCTCTGGTTTTTTCTGTGCGCGCTGCAAAAGTATCTTATCGAACAGTATCCGCTCGTGGGCGGCGTGCTGGTCAACCAGGTAAAGTCCGTCCTCACCCTCCGCCAGTATGTAGCTGGCGGAAAGCTGCCCGACTGCCCTCAGGGGAGGTAAATCTGCGCTCTGAGGAAATTGACCCCACAGCGTTTGCGCGGTGGCGTCTTTATCTCCCGCCCGGACGGCCGGCAGCGGAGATTTGGCCAGCGTGTCCCTGACCGTCCTGACCAGCGCGCTGAAAACAGTATTATTGTTGCGGAACTTGACTTCGAGCTTGGTGGGATGGACGTTGACGTCCACTTCCTCCGGCGGGATGGCTATATTAATGATGGCCACCGGGTGCCTGCCGGTCATCAGCAGCCCCTCGTAGGCGGTTTCCACGGCCCTGGCTAAAAGAGCGTTGCGCACGTAGCGCCGGTTAACGAAGAAGCTCATATAGCTGCGTGTGGCACGTTCAACAGAGGGTGGACTGGCCAGCCCCTGCACATAAAGCATACCATCGATGCCTTCCACATCCAGCATCTTTTTAGCCGTCTCCAGGCCGTAAACCACGGCCACCGAGGAGCGCAGCTCGGCGTCGCCGGTGGTGCGCAGGCTGCTTTTGCCGTCGATGATGAGCTCGAACTTCACCTCGGGGAAGGCCAGGGTGTACTGGCTGACCAGCGTGGTGACATGTGCTGATTCGGTGGAGGCCGACTTGAGAAATTTCAGCCGGGCCGGGAAATTCTGAAATAGGCGGCGCACGGTGATGGTGGTGCCCTGCGGGCGGCTCTTCTTCTCTCGCCCCGTGACCTTGCCGTTTTCCAGGTGCAGGTAGGTGGCGGCGTTGCTGCCGTGGTCCCTGGTGAGTATCTCAACCTCGGCCACGGAGGCTATGCTGGGCAGCGCCTCACCGCGGAAGCCGAGGGTCATGATATGCTCGAGGTCGTCCAACCCGGTAATCTTGCTGGTGGCATGCCGCCGAATGGCGATTTCAACCTCGGCCGCCGAAAGTCCGCAGCCGTTGTCGGTGACCCGCAGGTAGCTGACCCCGCCGTTATGCGCTTCAATGGAGATCTCGGTCGCGCCGGCATCCAGAGAGTTCTCGATCAGTTCCTTGACCACCGATGACGGCCGCTCAATGACCTCGCCGGCGGCTATCTTGGAGGAGACTTCAGGTGGGAGGATTTTGATAGGCACAGGTTAATTGTACACCGATTTACCCCCCACCACCGTCCGGACTACTTTAATATCTCTTATCTTATCGCTTTTTACCTTAAACGGGTCAGCGCTCAACACCACCAGGTCGGCGCGCTTGCCGGGCGTGATGCTGCCCTTAATATCATCTTCAAACTGGGCATAGGCGGCGTCCAGCGTGTACATGCGCACGGCTTCTTCCACCGATATAGATTGTTGTGGCTCGAAACCCTCGCGGGTGACGCAGCAGTAAATAGCCTGCAGTACATCCTGGGATTCAATGGGGGCATCGGAGGCCCCCGCCAGCGTTATCCCGGCATCCAGGAATGACCGGAAGGGGTAGACAGTTTTACAGCGCTCACCGCCCAACCGCCGGCGCAGCCAGTCCTTCTCTGAATGTATGAACATGGGCTGCGTGGAAACCACGATGCCCAGCCGCGACAGCTCCCGCATCGTCTTTGCGTCCATTATCGAGGCGTGCTCGATACGGTGACGGCAACCTTTACGCGGGTGCTCTTTGAACAGCCTGGCATAAAGCTCTACACATAAAGCGTTGGCGGCGTCACCGATGGCATGTATGCAGACCTGCCATCCGGCGTTATGCGCGGCAGCCATACGCCGGTAGAGCTCCTCTGGCGGGTGCATTAGCATGCCCTGCTTGTCACGGTTGTCGGAGAAAAGCTCTTGCATATAAGCCGTGCTTGACCCGAAGGTGCCGTCGGCGAAGAGCTTGACGCCGCCCAAACGGTTGGCGCCACTGTTCAAAGCGCTGTCCTTCAATCCATCCAGCCCGTTTAAATTGGAAGTTATCAGCAATGAATACAGGCTCTGCGGGCAGTGCTCTAAAAAGAGCTGCATGGCCGGCACATCGAAGGCCCCAGCCGATCCGGCCGGGCCCTCATCCCCCGTCTGCAGAACGACTCCCAGCGAGGTCAGGCCCAGGGCAGCCAGGCGCCTGAAGGTCTGGCGGGCGCCGTCAACAAGCACCGGCAACTCAGGCATGGGCATGGCGTTCAGGATAAGCTGCGCCGCCATCTCCCTGAAGACGCCCGAGGGGTAACCGCCGGCTTCCCGTTCAATTATCCCCGCCTCCGGGGCCTGAGTTGATGCGGTTACACCGGCGGCTTCTATAGCCCGCGTGCTGGCAAAAACCGAGTGGCCGTCGTGTTTGATGACGACTAACGGCCTGTCCGGGCTGGCCTTATCCAGGTCGTGCCTGTCCGGCACCCGCTTCTCCCGCATATTCTGCTCATCGAAATTTAGCCCGAGCAGCCAGGAATCACCGCTCTTCTTTGACAGCGCTTCCCTCAGTCCAAGCTGCAGGTCTCCCATAGATTTAGCGCCTCCCAGGTCGCAGTTCAAGGCGAAAAATATCAGCAGCACAGGGTGGAGGTGAGTATCGATGAATCCGGGCAGCATGACGGTGCCCTGCAGATAAGCCGACTCGTATCCTTTATCCAGCGCTGCTGCACAGGCGCTCTTTGCTCCTACAGCAATAATATTGCCATCCCTGACTGCGACTGCCTCGGCAATTGGACAGGCCGCATCCATGGTGCGGACGACCCCGCCGAAGTAAAGCTGACCGTGGTCTTTCATGGCTTATCCTTTTATTTATTATTTAACGGGCACCAGCGAACCCACCGCCATCAGCAGGTAGGCAATGAATACCAGCACGCAGATAAATATGTTTCCCCACTTCCCCATGCTGAACGCGGGCATGATATTGGCATTCTCCTTGCGGCTGATGAGCAGGGCCGGTGGTATAAGCAGGGCCATCAGGACGGCCATGGCCCCTCCCGCGTAGCGCATATATTCGAGGAAGCCCGCCAGTCCCAGGATGGCCATGAGGAAGCCGGGAACGGTGGCGGCCAGCCAGGAGAGCCGGTAGCCCCATTTAAGCCTCTCGACGATAACAACGGCCAGAGCGTAACCTATGCTCCAGTAGCTGGTCAACAGTCCCAGGAAAGCGAAAACCGAGCCCAGTATCAGCGCCCAGGTACCTACCGCGTTCCCCCAGCCGATAATGGCCACCTCGGTCACCGGTTTAGAGACCAGCGACGCCATGATGGAGATGACGATAGTGAAAACGAAATTGATGGTGATGCCGAGCACCACGGCGCCGGGCACCAGCTTCTTATTCCAGGATAACCCCTCTGCCGCCTGGGGTACCGAGAACAGGCAGGTCAGGCAGAACATAACCATGCCGTAAAGGGCCAGGATTTTCATAGAATCGCCCGTCCAGAATGGCAGGGGATTGAACGGGTGACCGAAGGAAATGGCCGACAACACCAGCAGCACTATGGCGATGCTGATGATCGACCATTTCTCGCTGACTCCGACCGCTTTCAATCCCATGAGGACGACTCCGCCCGCTACTACATAGGTAATGACCTCTCCCACCCAGAGCGGCAGAGCGGGGAACAGGTTGCGCAACAACTCCGCGCAGCCGACGATATAACCGGCCAGCAGCGCGTAGAATGTCACCAGCACCATTGCGAAGATGATCCAGGTGAGTGCCTTACCCCACCAGGTCTGCTTGAAAACGTATTTACCGAAAAGTTCCACCAGCTGTTGCGGTTTCTCGTCGCGCAGCACGACTTCTACCACCATCATGTGCAGCAGCAGGCTGAAGGCGTAGGCCACGACAGCTGTTAAGATCAACTCCCAGATGCCGTTCAGTGAAGCCAGGTAGGGTACTGCCATAACGCCCCCTCCAAACCCCAGTCCCGCTACCACCGCAGCAGCTTCAAATAAGGTCAATTTCTTGGAATGTTCAGCCATTGGTCACCTCCGATAAAATTAATTTTGGAGTCGCGGTTTCCGGTTTGTAGGTTGCCTTGCTGACGGCCCACATCAAAATCAGGCTTACTGCCAGGCTGATGACGATAGGCTCCAGCCAGGGTATCTCAACGAATTGTTTGACCACGTACAGCGCAACGCAGACAGCGGTGGAAACAATGCTGCTGACCACCGCACCCTGGCGCGTAGCCTTCTTCCAGAAGAAGGCCGCCATGGCCGGGACAAATACGGCGGACACGTACACGGCAAAGGCCAGCAGCAGGATATCGAAGATGCCGCGCATCATCAACGCAAAAACGATGCCCAGCGCACCTACCAGTACGATGACGATTTTAGCCCACAGCAATAGTTTTTTATCGCTGGTCTGGGGGCGGGCTGCCTTAATCACATCGTTAGCTATGGTAGTCCCGGATATCAGCAACGCGACAGAGGCTGTGCTCATCATGACCGCCATCAGTCCGGCCAGGCAGAGACCGACCAAACCGGCCGGCAGATATTTTACAATCATCACCGGTATCACAGCGTCGGTGGAGCCGTAGGCCGCCGTTATCTGAGGCAGCAGGCTGATCCCAAGGATGCCTAACAGGACTACAACAACCGACCAGTACATGTATACTCCGGCAGTAACAAACATGGAGTTCTTGATTATCTTTCCGCTGCTGGCGGCGTTGGCCCGCTGCCACAGTCCCGGATCCACCAGGCAGAAGCAGAAATCTATGATCCAGATCGATATCAGGTAAACAGGGGATATGCCGCCCCCTGTTCCAGAGGCGGCGGTCTGCCAGGCGCCCGCCAGGGTAGCCCCTGAATTGCTGGCCAGGATAAATACCGGCAGTATGATGCCGATACTCACCAGCATGATAACGGTCTGTATCAGGTCGGTATAAGCAACCGCTAAAAGGCCGCCCAGCACGGTATAGAGAATCATGATAGCGCCGGCCAGGATGATGGCTGTGGTATAGGTGAGGCCGAGCGATTTACCCGCCGCGGTAAATATCAGGCCGATGCCGATGATCTGCCCGCCGAATAGGGCTATTACAGTAATGAACATGGCGGCGCCGCAGGCCAGGTTGATGCCTTTTCCGTAACGCTTATATAGCGCTTCAGGTATGGTCCAGATACCCAGCCGGCGCAATTTTCCTGAAAGCAAGCCAAAGACGATCAAACCGGCTATATAGCCAAAACCGGCTGTTAGGAAGATAATCCCCATTTCATAGGCTTTGCCGGCCTTGCCCAGGGTGGAAGCAGCGCCGATGGCGGCGCCTACCAGGGTCCCGATCATCACCAGGTAACCCAGTGATTTGCCCGCCAGTGAGTAATCCTCCAGGTTTTTCACGCGGCGCGATGCCCAGATGCCGATAACCACCATGCCGGCCAGGTACAACAAGATGATGCTGACATCAACCCAGCTAATAGATTCCATAAGCGGTTCCTCCTGTTTTTTCTGGTATTGACACTCAGGGCAGGGTGAGTTTTACCGTTCCGCCTGTCGAATATTTATCCAGCGCCGCCTCGTCCAGCGTGACCCCCCAGCCGGCGCCGGACGGGACCCTGGCTATGCCACCGCTGTAATCGATGGCGCCGGTGATAAGGTCGTCCTCCAGCATAACGTACCCGAAAAGCTCGATGGCGTGTCCCAGCGCGGCATGCCGCGCCGCCGCCAGGTGTATCAGTGTCGCGGAGGAGATTCCCGCCGACTGGTTGTGAATGATTATGCCCATATTGTGCTGCGTGGCGAAATCCATGGCCTTGAGGGCAGCGGTGATCCCGCCCGGGCGCTCAGTATTAATGCCCACAACGCCGATGCCTCCCAACTCCGCCAGCGTTACTATATCGTTCAATGAAAAGCAGCCTTCGTGCGCCATGAGCGGTGTTTTCACGCGCTGCTGCACGTAGGCCATGCCCACGAAATCGGCGGCCGCCACAGGCTGTTCCGCCACATCAATATCATAAGGCTCAATGGCCTGGATGGCCTTTATAGCTTCCTGCGGCGAATAGGCCTGGTTATAGTCCACGCGGATGCGTACCTGTTTTCCGAATTCCTTCCTCATCGCCCGCAAAATAGCGGCATCCTCTGCTATGCCGTGTCCCAGCTTCAACCTGAGGGTACTGTGGCCCTGGTCAATGAACATTTTAGCCAGGAATACCATACCATCGGCGTCCATCAGCGGTATCAATGCGGCCATGGGTATGTCCGCTGCTTTGCCGCCCATTATCTCGCAAGCAGGTACGCCTCTCACCTTTCCCATCAGGTCATAGCAGGCTATATCCAGCAGGCCCTTGGCCGCCTCGGAGCGCGCCACGTTGTTATCCATGCGCCGGCAGATGCGCTCCACGTTGAAGGGACTCTCGCCCAGGACGTATCTGGCCAGCGCCTGGCGGATGACCTCGATGATCTGGTTGGGCGAGGTGCCGGTCTCCGGCCACCAGACGTAGGATTCGCCCAACCCCACGTTGCCTGCCTCGTCAACCATTTTGCAGATGGCACAGTCGATGCCGGTCCAGGCTTCCTCGGCAGGGATGGCCATGCCCAATCCGCCCGACTTGCTCATAGCCTCCCGGACTATCTCCTGGAAAGGTATCACGACAGGAGTGAGCTCGATGCTTACGATGCGTGGAGTTTTATCCTGGCTGTCCATTCGTCAACTGCCCTCTTTAGTCAGCCCGAAATATATCATCTAAGGTGGGCAAAAGCAACATCCTGGGTGTGTCATCGCGGGGCCGAAGGCCGCGGCAATCTCATCGTTGGTGACGTTATGCCATGGGATTGCTTCGTCGCTGCCTGCCACGCCTTCGGCTCGCAGCTCCGGCTAAATCGCAATGACATAGTGCGCTACTACTTGCGCCGTGGGGCATTCTTTCTATACAATACCTGAATCTCTAAAAGTTGCCATTGCGGATATTTAAATAAACCGGAGGAGGCTGACCAACCATGACAGAGCACAATGCCGATCAGATCGAGGAGAGAAAACCGGCCAGCATGCTGCCCCCGCACGTGAGGGCTTTTTACAGGAAGGCAGAGGAAGACCATGAGGGCTTCTGGGAGGAGGCGGCGCTCAGCGCGAAACACGATCTGCACTGGTTCAGGAAATGGGACAAGGTCTTTGAGCATAACTACCCCACCTTTAAGTGGTACGTCGGCGGCCAGACCAATATCTGCTACAGCGCCGTTGATTTCAAAGTCAAGATGGGCAAGGGCGCCAGGGCTGCCCTTATCTACGAGAACGGTGACACTGGAGAGGCCAGGACGGTCACCTACCTCCAGCTTCTCAACCTGGTGCGGAAGTACGCCGCCGCCCTGCGCGGCATCGGGGTAAATAAGGGCGACCGCGTGGCGGTTTACATGCCTATGGGCATCGAGGCCGTCGGTACTATGCTGGCCTGCGCCAGGATAGGCGCCGTACACGTGGTCATCTTCGCCGGCTTCTCGCCCAGGGCTATCGCCGACCGCGTTGAGCTGAGCGGCGCGAAATACATAATCTGTAAGGCGCGCGGCACCCGGCGCGGCAAGCCGGTCGAACTTAAAGAGATGGTAGATGAATCGCTTACCCGTCTGCCTGCCGGGTTCGGCTTCAAGCAAACGGTTGTGCTGGACGAGGCTCACGACAAGAACGTTCCTATGACCGCCGGGCGTGATATGTTATGGAAAGATTTCCTGGCCAAAGGCGCCGGCCAAAGCGGCGACTATGTGGAGATGGAGTCCAACGAACCGCTCTTCCTGCTGCCCACCTCAGGCACTACTGCCAAGCCCAAGATCAGCCTGCAATGCCACGGCGGCTACCAGGTATATGTGTACTCCATGGGCAAGTGGATTTACGGCCTGAATGCCAACGATGTCTGGTTTTCGACCTCCGACATCGGCTGGATCGTGGGCCACAGCTACAATGTTTATGGGCCGCTGCTGCATGGATGCACCTCGTTTTTATACGAGGGTACGCCCGATTTCCCCAATACCGAGATGTGGTATGACATCATCGAGCGCAACCGCGTGACCGGTATGTTCACCTCCCCTACGGGCATACGTGCGCTGGCCAGGTTCGGCGTCGAACCGGCACGCAAGCATGATTTGAGCTCCCTCCAGCGCGTGGTCTGCGCCGGCGAAGTGCTCAACCCGGCGGCCTGGAAATGGTTCCAGGAGGATGTCTTCGAGGGCAGGATACCCGTGATTGACCACATGTGGCAGACCGAGACCTCGGGCGCCATCATCGGCAACCCCTACGGGCTGGGCATGGCGCCCATCAAGCCCGGCTCCTCCACCTATGCCACGCCAGGTGTTATTACAGACATCGTTGACGAGAAGGACGGGCGCTCACTGGGAGTAGGAGAGAAGGGCATATTAGTCATCAAGAAGCCCTTTCCCGGCCTGACACCGACCCTCTGGGGTGAAACCGAGCGCTATAAGGCGGACTACTGGGAAACGCGCCCCGGCACCAAGGGCATGTATTATGCGGGCGACGCCGCCGAGAAGGATGCCGATGGCTACATCTGGTTCCTCGGGCGCGCCGATGAAGTTATGAAGATAGCCGCCCACAGGATAGGTACGGTCGAGGTTGAGAACGCGCTCGTTTCGCATCCTGCCGTGGTGGAGGCGGCGGTGACCGGTGTGCCCGACGAACTGCGCGGGGAAATAGCCAGCGCCTTCGTGGTGCTGCGCGCCGGGCATGAACCCAGCGACGAGCTTAAAAAAGAGCTCATCGCCCACGTCCGCAAGGAGATGGGCGCCATCGTGGTCATGAAGGATATCGGCTTCATTCACATGCTGCCCAAGACCCGCAGCGGAAAGATCATGCGCCGCGTCATCAAGGCCCTGCTCACCGGCAAAGAACTGGGCGACCTCTCCACTATCGAGGAAGAGGCCTCGGTCGAAGAGATACGCGAGGCCGTCAATAAGATCGGGAAGATATAGATAGGCGAGTCATAGCTATTAAAGTGGCGGGACTGCAGTCCCGCCACTATTGACTTTAACTGTCATTGCGAGGAGCCCGCAGGCGACGAAGCAATCTGATAGTATAACGCCACTAACCATGAGGTTGCTTCACTACGTTCGCAATGACAAAAACAAAAATGTCATTGCGAGGAACGAAGTGACGAAGCAATCTCAGGCCATCACGACTTCGCTTGTAGAGATTACTTCACTACGTTCGCAATGACGATTGTGCGGGGTTTTTACCCTTCCTTCCTCTTTTTTATCTCCATGGCTGCTTTCAATCCTTTCTCCCTGATGACCTTGAAGGCCAGGCCGGTAGCCGTCTGGCGGTAGAAGCTTTTGGCGTACTTCTTGAGCAGCCTCTTATCTATCTCGAAGCCCAGGCCGGGGCGTGTGAAGGGCGCCAGCATGGCGTTTTTGTCGGGGATAATGGGCGCGATGATGCCCTCGCGGAACTCCGGCACCCAGGAAGGCTCCTCCAGCGGGTATTCCAGCGGGTGGGTATTGCCCCTGTCTGCCAGCACCATATTCCAGTTGATGTAGAATCCGATGCCGTTAGTCCAGGTGTGAGGGGAATACTCGCGGTTATGCTGATGGCAGGCGTCGATGACCTGTTTGACTTGCGCAATACCTCCGGCGAAACAGGCGTCAGGCTGGTAAACGTGGAAGCAGTCCTTCTCGAACATGATCTTTATCTCGTCCCAGCCGTGGTTCAACTCTGCGCCGGATATCTTGACGGGGGATACCTTCTTCAGCGCCGCCAGCCCATCATAATCGTGCCAGTCCAGCGGTTCCTCCAGCCATTCTATCTTATTGTCGGCGCAGGCCTTTGCATAATCAGTAGCCCGCTTGAGGTCCCAGGCAGGTATACGGTCAACTATTGTGGCCAGCCATCCCTGGTTGGCGTCCACACCCAGGACGGGACCGTCGCCCACCCCTTTCCGGACCTCCTCGATCAGCCTGACATCGTCCTTGAACTCCCTGGCCTTGGCCCGCAGCTTGAAAACCTTGAAGCCGCGTTCCTTCATAGCCAGCACCTCTTCCACGCGCTGAGCAGGTTCGTGCAGTTCACCGAACGAGCAATATGCCTCGATGGGCCTGGCCTCGCCTCCCAGCAGCTCGTAGACCGGCTTGCCCCTGGCCTTGCCGATGATATCCCAGCAGGCGGGCTCTATCCAGTAGTTGAGCCAGCCCAGGAAGCCGGCCTGCTTGAGCAGGCTCTGTATGCGGTCGATATCCATGGGGTCTGAGCCGATTATATACCCGCCCAGCAGGTCGCCCAGGCCCTGCCTCTCCTCACCCAGTGCAATGCCGGCCGACCAGCCCTCGATGCCTTCGTCGGTGCCCAGCCTGATAAGGGTGAAGCGGTTATGCGTCTGGGGGTAACCCGGTATCCAGGTCGGCCAGAAGGTATGCTTGAGCGGGATGTGGACGTGGTAAAGCTCGATCTCGGTGATTTTCATAAGGCAGCCTCCTACCTAAGATATTATTATTTATTTTTGATTGAATCCTTGAGGAAGTTGATAAATACAGGAGCTTCGCTATGCAGGTTATCGAGTTCAGCCATGCTGACCAGCCCTATTTCATCATAGACCAACTTGTGCCGCTTTTTTCTTACGCGATCGAAGTAATCGGCTTTAGAATTCCAGGGTTCTTCGACAGTTTCCATGATGAACGCCAGTGTGGATTTGTGGTTCTCCGTAGCAGAAGCACGGTATCCTCTGAAAAACATATAGGCCTTGCAGGCCTGAAGCACGGCATTGTAGGCGATATTATACGACCAGTCGGGGTCTTCATGCCTTATCCTAAGTGCAGTTGCTATGTCCCGGTCGGCTATTAGCAGAGCCTTGTTAATCTCTTCGTGGGAGGCCTTGTAACTGTGGATACTGCCTTCGCGAATGAGTTTATCAATGCCCATCCGGCTTCTCCTTCAATATGATTCTTTTTTCATGCATTATGCGCGTAATGAATGGCTCACGGACGTCAAGCCGCTCCCTGAATTCACCGGGGCTTATTAAGGTATAGTTGATGGTGCGCCCCGTATCCTGTTCTACCTGCCGGATAACTTGGTGGACATCTGCCTCTGGGGCGCTGCCAACCAGCATGAGGTCTATATCGCTGCCGTTTATCTCCCGGTCGCCAGCCACCGACCCGTATATAAAAGCAGATTCTATCGAATCCCATCCAGACAGGCGCTGGCTTAGATAATCCCCCAGGCCGATGGTAGCGTAGATGATCCGCTTAAGTTCCGAGTAAATGGGGAAATCTTTCTTCACCGCAAATTGTTTTTGGTTACCGGTTCTCATGGATTGCAGAAGCCCGGCTTTTTCAAGGTTTCGGACCTCGCGGGCCACACCTGTTAGAGGTTCGCCTGAGAGGCGCGCCACCTCACTCAAATGGAATGACCTGTCCGGGTTGGTTAGGAATAGCTTCAGGACATTGCGCTTGGCCTTTGACGTAATAATATAATTCAGCATCCACCCATATTATACATATTTTGTGTAAGGTTATGCACAAATTATATATAAACTTATTTAGCCTGACCCAGTCTTTCAATTTCCTTATTAAGGAAGAAGCTGATAACCGTGCGTATGGCCACAATGGCGACCAGTACCCCCACTTCTTCCAGGCTGGGCTTGACGATGGTGCGGATAATGTCGGCGGCGATGAGGAATTCCAACCCCAGCAGCAGGTAGCGGCCGAGGTCGATGCGTATCTTCTCCAGGGGTACCGGTTTCTTTCCTTTACTGAAGAAAGCCGCCTGTGCGCGGAGGAACTCGATGAACCCGAGGATAACGCCCCAGAGCACGATGAAGATGCCCACCGCGCCTATGCCCAGCGAGAGGTATTCAAGAATGTTTACCAGTGTGTCCATACCCGGCCTTAACCCATAATGCGGTTGTATTTTATGATAAAGGGGGTGCAGATAACAAGCTACGCGTGTTGCCCTG
This sequence comes from uncultured Dehalococcoidia bacterium, assembly GCA_903929005.1. Taxonomy (GTDB): domain Bacteria; phylum Chloroflexota; class Dehalococcoidia; order GIF9; family UBA5629; genus CAIMUM01. Next base: position 17,963 of record CAIYTC010000242.1, read on the forward strand.
CCGGGGCAGTTCCTTTAACATGATAGCGGGTTTGGTTGAATAGTCCTTCAGATAAAGGGGAGAGTAAAATGAAATTCAGCGAAGGAAAAATAGGCCGTGTGTTTATCATCAGGCTGGAAGATGATGACGAACTGCCGGGTTGTATAGAACAGTTTGCCGCGAAGCATAAAATCTCCGTTGGGCAGGCCATACTGGTGGGTGGGATCGGGAGTGGGGAGATCGTTTCCGGACCGCGCAAGAATAAAGAACTGCCGATTGACCCCATGCTTATACCGGTCGACGGCGTTCATGAGGTGGTGGGTGTGGGGGTGCTGGCGCCGGACAAGAACGGCAAACCCTCGCTGCATATTCACGCCGCCCTTGGGCGTGCAGGCAAGACCACTACGGGCTGCCTGCGCATGGGGGTCAAGACCTGGTTAGTAGGCGAGGTGATACTATACGAAATACTCGGCGCCGATGTGGCCCGTTTGCCGGATAAAGAAAGCGGGTTTGAACTTTTAATGCCTAAATAAGGTTATAACAGTAGCGGCGATTCGGTATCTGAATTAGGTTAAGGCTTTACTGGAGCCGGCACTACGCTCTAAAATAGAGCAGGTGCTAAGTTAAAATGAGCTATTTGTGAAAAGGAGGATAAGATGGCAGGCATAAGGCAAGAGGTTTTCTCGGTACGGTCCTCTTTCGTAAATGCGTACATCGTCCGCGGCGAACGGGCTATTATTATAGATACTGGTTTTCCAGGATTTGGGGAGAAGATACTGGCCAGGATGGAGGAGCACGGCGTCAAGCCCGGCGACGTATCGCTCATCCTCATCACGCATGGGCACCATGACCACTACGGCAGCGCGGCCTTCCTCAAGGAGAAGACAGGGGCGCCGGTGGCCATCCATAAGGAAGACGCCGGGGCATTGAGAACGGGGGTCAACCCGCCCCTCTACCCGGTTGGGCTTATGGGCAGGGTTATGGTGGTCGTTTCCGGCATGATAAAGACGCCGAAGGTGAAGGGCATGGAGCCCGATATTTTGATCGAAGAAGAGATGGACCTTGCCAAATTCGGTATCGATGGGAGGGTCATCCCCACCCCCGGCCATACTGCCGGCTGCGTTACGGTGCTGCTGGCGGGGGGATGCGCCCTGCAGGGGGACATGATCTTCGGCGGACTGCTGCGCAAGCACTCGCCAAGATTCCCCTATTTTTGCCGGGATAAGGAGCAGCTCCTCAAGAGCATACAGATCGTACTGGACAAGAACCCCAAGATAATCTATGCCGGGCACGGTGGGCCTTTCACCGCCGGCCAGGTCTGGCGCAAGTTTTTCTCCGATATCTGATGCCGGCTATTTAAGCTGGTCGCGGGTGAAACCGAGCACGCGGCGGGCGACCACCAGCGTGTTTATCTGGCCGGTGCCCTCGAAGATGTCATTGATCTTGGCATCCCGCATGAATTTCTCGAAGAGGTATTTGCGCGAGTAGCCCAGCGGCCCCATCAGCTCCACCGCTCTCTGCGTGATGAGCGTGGCCGCGCGGCCGGCCTTGGCCTTGGACATGGAGGCTTCCAGCGCGTTGGACTGGCCGCTGCCAAGCTGCCACATGGCGCGTATCATCAATAAATGGGCCGCCCTCAAATTGGCTTCCATTTCAATGAAATCATGTTCGAGCGTGGTCTGCTTGCTGCGGGGCAGGTCGTAGCGTATCTTGATGCCCTGCTTATCGATCTCGTCGCGCAGCATATCCAGCGCGGCGCGGGTCACACCCAGTGCCTGGGCGGCTACCATCGGGCGGGTGACATCAAATGTCGCCATGGCACCCTTAAAGCCTTCGGTCTTGCTCTTGACCTCAGCCTTGCCCAGGATGTTTCCGAAGGGGATGCGGCAGTTGTCAAAGGTGACTGTTACTGTATCAGAGGCTTTAATACCGAGCTTCTTCTCTTGCTTCTCCACTTTCATACCGGGCGTGCCGGCCTCGACCACGAACGATTTCATGCCGGCGCGTCCGGCCGACTTATCCACCGAGGCCCAGACCACGATGATGCCCTCCGAGAGGTCGAGCGCGCGGCGTCCCATAGTGACGAAAATCTTCTCGCCGTTAAGCACCCAGTAGTCACCATCATGCGTAGCGGTAGCCTGGATGGCGGATGTATCGGAACCGCAGCCCGACTCGGTCATAGCCATGGCGCCCCACTTGGGCTTGCCCTCATTGAAGCGCGCCAGGAATTTACCCCATTGCTCCTTGGTGCCGGCAGCGAAGACAGCGGCGCCGCCCAGGCCGGGACCGGGCGAGGCCAAGTAAAGCCCCGCGTCACCCCAGCAGAGTTCCTCTACCATCATAGCGCCCACTACCCCGAGGCCGGTCACGAACCCTTTGCCCCGGTTACTCCACATATAGTCAATAATGTCCTGGGGTTCCTCGTGTTCATGCTCGTCGTAATAGCGGCTTACCGGGCGGAAATATTTCAGCGCCACCTCGTGTGCTTCCTCTATCTTGGCTTGCTCTTCAGCGGTCAATTCAAAATCAATCATTGTATTACCTCCTTACTAAACTATGGCCATGCCGGTGAAAGCTACGAAGCCACGCCCGTTGCGGAACCAGAGCTCCACGGGATTATCGCGGATATAGCCATGGCCGCCCATCACCTGCACACCGTAGTCTGTGCACTGCATTACCATATTATCGGCATAGGTCTTGGCCAGGCAGCATTCACGGGTGGCCTCTGCTTGCTTATCCAGCAGCCAGGCCGCCTCCCAGTTAAGCAGGCGGGCGGCGTCTATCTCGATGGCCATATCGGCCAGCATGAAGGCGATGGTCTGGCGTGACCCGATGGGCTCGCCGAAGGCATGGCGCTCTTTGGCGTAATCGCGGGAGAATTCAAATGCTCCGCGGGCTACACCTACCGATAGCGCGGCCAGCGCCACGCGCGAGAGATTGACCAGCCGCTTGAAGTCGCAGCCCTTCTCTCCGCCCAGCTTGTTTTCGGCAGGAACTTTACAGTCTTTCAGTGACAGCTCATAGGTGGCCAGCGCCTTGATGCCCATATTCTTCTCACGCTCGCCGATATTCAGGCCTTTAGCCCCTTTTTCAACGATGAAGCACTGCGAGGAATTGCCCTCCCTGGCGTAAACCAGCGTG
>CAIYTC010000243.1 GCA_903929005.1 uncultured Dehalococcoidia bacterium
TAACGCCTGTTCGCCGTTATTGTTGCAAAGATACGCAGCGCCTCTTGATCGGCAGAAATGAACTCGAGCAGTAGCTCAACCTTTCCGCCGCACACCATTTTGCCTTCCAGCAAATCCCCGCCCATATCAAACTCGAAAGTGGTTGAATTTTTCGATTTGAACAACTCTCGCGCCTGGCTCATGGCAGAAGCTTCAACCAGGCCGCCGCCCACTGTGCCGAATATCTCACCGCTTTGCCTGATTAGCATGCCGGCCCCTGTGCCCCGCGGCGCCGAGCCCTGATCGCTAATGACCCTGGCAAATACGACGTCCTCACCCTTTTTCAATAACCCGTGAATGGTGTCATAGATATCCGGCATTTATATCCTCCCGCAACTGCCAGTGTCGACTGTTATTTCCACATCGACAGGCAATGATACAGGACAATAATAGGCCACTGTCAATATTAATCATAAACAAACATGGTTTTAACAGCCTTGAATTTGCCCTTATGGATATTGATATCCATCATTTTCTTGTATTCATCCAGCTTGAATTTATGCGTGACCATGTCCTGCAACTTCAAATCTTTCTTGCTGATCAGGCCGATGGCTACCTCGAATACGTGCTGCTTTTTACCTTCCCAGTCATGGAACCCGTAGTAAAGGCTCCCTTTGAGGGTAACCAGCTTCACCCAGAGCATGGTCGGGTCGAATTTAACCTCGCTCGACAAACCGATCAGCGACACCACGCCTCCTGTCTTAACCGCGCGCAGCGCCATCGTCAGGCTATCTGATTTGGACAGGCAATCATAAACGCGGTCGAACCCGCGCATCATGGTGCTCGGCCCGAGGAGAGGAATATAACATTTGCCGCCTGTGATCTCCGCTGCCCCTTCCAGTTGGGTCTTGCCTGAGATGGTGTGATCGGCGCCAGACTTTTTGGCCAATTCAGCAGTGAAATTCGAGCTCACGGCAGCGGTTATCTTGCAGGGGATATCCAGCGCGCGCAGGGCATGGATAACCATATTGCCGATAACGCCGCCGCCAATGACTAATACTTGCTCATCTTTCTGCGGCCGGTTGGAAAGCACGGCCTCCAGCGCAATAGCGAAGGGTTCGATCAGGGCCGTAGTCTCGGTACTCATGCCTGGCGGAACTTTATAGACCTGGCTCTTATGAGCGATAATGTATTCGCCATATCCGCCCAGTGTGCCTTTACACACATCCAGCGCTGTGCCCGGCGGCAGCTTCCCCTCAGCGAAATTCTCGCAGCATGACAGCCCCTGCCGGCAGGCCTGGCATTCCGGCTCAATGCCCCGTACCTTGCAGTTAAGCACCGGGCAGACCGTTACAAGGTCACCGGACTGCAAACCCGGCACACCGGCGCCTGCCTCGGCAATGGTGCCTGCAATCTCGTGCCCCAGCACTGAGGGGAATGAAGTATAGGCAGACCAGGCCGGCGAATTTTTCAACATAATGGTATTGACATCGCTGGCGCAGACACCGCAACGCCGGACTTTTATCTTTACCCAGTCGTCAGAGGGCAATGTGGGTTCGGGGATATCCACCATGCGCACAGCGGCGAGAGGTCCTGAATA
>CAIYTC010000244.1 GCA_903929005.1 uncultured Dehalococcoidia bacterium
CCCAATATAGCGTTAGCCTATACCACACGCGCTTCAGCGTACAACGAAAAAGGCCTTTATATGCTTGCATTGGGGGACTCGGAGAAGGCAGTGGAATTGAATCCCAGGTTAGCCCTGGGCTATATTAATAAAGGCTGGGCACTCTATGGACTGGGTAGATACAGGGACTCTGTAATCGTGTGCACTGATGGTATCAAGATCGAACCGGACAGGGCCATGGCTTACATATTCAGGTCGATGGGCTATAACGAGATGGGCCAATACGACCTCGCGCTGGAAGACTGCAATAAAGCTATTGAGCTTGATCCGACACTGCCGCTGGCCTACGCTAACCGTGCCTGGGTATATAACCAGACCGGCGGCTATGAACTGGCCATCGCGGACTGCACCAGGGCAATCAGCCTGGACCCCCGGATTGCCACAGCCTATGTAAACCGCGCGTGGGCACAGACGGCCGGGGGCAATTACGACCTGGCCATCGCGGATTGTGATACAGCAATTAAACTCAATCCTAACCTGCCTTATGCCTACACACAGCGCGCCTGGGCGTATTTCGAAAAATATCCCTATGACCTATCGAGGGACTGGTGGAACATGGGGATGGACGACTGCAATAAGTCCATCGAATTAAACCCCCAATCCGCCCTGGCTTATAACATGCGGGCGCGCGGCTATATCCTGAAAGAAGAATACCGTCTTGCGATTGCCGATGCTACCAGGGCTTTTGACTTGAGTCCCGAATTTGCCGTACCCTACGTCACGCGCGCCTGGGCCTTCAACAATTTGCGGCAATTCGACCTGGCTATTACTGACTGTGATACCGCCATATCTTTAAATCCCAAGCTGTCATCGGCCTGGGCCAACCGTGCCTGGGCCTATAACGGCAAGGGCCTGTACGAAAAGGCGCTGATTGACATAGACGAAGCCATACGGCTTCAATACGATGCTGCCTGGTCCTATTTTACCCGTGCTTCAATCCACAAAAATATGAATAATAAGGATAAGGCGAAATCTGACATAGAGCTGTGCCTGGAATACACCACGGACCCCAAGCTTATCGAGGCCGCAAGGGCGCTCTACGGCACACTGTAGGGACGAATTTTCACCCGGCCTGCTTCAATTTAGCGATTTCCAACTGAATAGTCCGCCAGAGGTCAGCCCCGGTTACCGGCAGGTACCAGTCGCACTTATCGTCCCACTGGCTGACCGGCCCCCAGCAGAAAAATGTTATGCCGTCGAGATTCTTTATGGCCGCTGAATTATTGATATCGCGCGTAAGGTTGTCTGTAGTCGGCCTCTGGAAGATTTTTGTGTACTGAAACGCCGCTAAGGACACCCAGACCTTAACGCCGGGTGATTTCTGCTTAATCGCATCAACAAAGTATCCGCCTGCGTCCTCTATAACTGCCGGCCACTGCAGTTTTCCTTGATCAAGGTAATTGGAATACAGGTTGAGCGAAATAATATCCGCAATTTTGCCATCCAGCAATGCGCTGACATGTGAAGGCATCTTGCCAACGTCCCAGCCATACATACGGATATGTACCGGCCTGGTGGGATCGGCCTCCAGCACATCGGCCTTTGACTGTTTAATCTGCTCAACCGTAATCATGCTTTCAGGCCAACCCGAATTCTTTATACCTGCTCCGCAGGGCAGGTTTTCCCCGAATTCATTGCAGATATCCCAGGCATAGACCGCAGGGTGAGCTTTAAGCGCTTTAATCCACTCTTGCACACGGTCCTTTTGCCACACGGGCCTTTTGCCTGCGGGCAGGTGGTCCCAATCATCGTCGGTAAAGCCCCAGGCCCTGGCGCTGAAACCGCCGTCCATCACCACTTTCAGTCCCGCCTTATGCGCCTTATCAAGAAAGGCTATTGTCCTGTCAACATCCTGTTCCATACCCCATTCAGTAGCCAGTATGTCGATGCCGGCCTTCTTCATGCCATCGAAATCTGCCTGCGGCAGGTCAATGGCCACCCCTTTCATACCAAATACCGTTTTAAGCGCGGGTTCCGGTGATGGTGTGGCCTGAACTTGCTGCTGCGCCGGCTGAGTTTGCGCCGGCACTATGGTTATACAACCGCTAATAAATAATGCTGCGGACAGTACAGCTAAAAACCCACCATGTCTCATCATACGTTTCCGTTATTATTTTCCCTTATCATAATAAAATATATATCCGGATAACAGAAATTACTCGTAATTTTGACTGGCGGGATACCCAGGTCTTATGATAGGAATGTGCATCACATCAAACAGCTATTAATCAACCTCGTTTTATGCTTCAGCCTATTATTGTCTATCAACTGTGCTGCTGCACCTGTTAAAACCGATATAATTCCTGCTGCCAGCCAACCCATCCAATCGCCACATGTCAGGAAACTGACGACACCGCCCTATGCAGGCGGCGGCGGGGTAATTTTCGTCCTCGATCAAATCAGCGATAGTATCCCCCGGGACGCCTTGGGCAGTGTCATCAGGCTTTTCGCGGAAAACAATGCTCCGCTGACCGTGGCAGTGAAGCCCACCAACCTGGAAAATACGCTCGACGTAACTATAAAGGACCTGTCGTATTTTGCTGACGCCGGCATTGTTGATATAAGCATTGATGGTTACTCCCTGGATTGGTTGAGATTTCAGACCACTTCTACAAGCCAGGAGTACAGCCGCATGGTTGCCAGTCTCGTGAAAGCGCGGGGACAGGTCAAGTATGCCATTGGTTCTCCGCCGTTCGCGTGCATTTTACCCGCGGGCGCCGTTAACGAAGCTAATTACCTGGCACTGCAGGAGAGCGGCTTCAAGATCCTTTGCTCCCCGGATGCGGACACCCTCCCTCCCTCGGTTAAACCTGTTTCATGGCCGGGTGAGATAGCCGCCGGCGGCCTTTACCGGTTACCCATAGCCGGGACTTTCGCTTTTAGCCCCGTCCCTGAACCATTTACCGCGTTAATGGCTGATGTCAAGAAAAGCATTAATGGCCTCGGAGTAGCCGTCATAGAGATACAACTCCCCTCAATTTTGGACAGTAATAATAAAATTGATAGCGCAAAACTGGCGCAGTTAAAGGAACTTATCAAATCTTGCGGGACGCTGGGCGCTGTGACCACCCTCGAGAACTGGTACTACTATATTACCGGCTGTCCTCCCGATGCCGCGGGAGTAAAGCGGCCACTACCGCCTTATGACGGCGGACCCGTCATCATTTTCCGATTAGACGATGTGTCCAGGGGGAACCGTGAAGAGGCAGTACAGGAGATAATCAAGCTTTTCCAGCGAAACGGGGTGCCGTTGGACTGCGGGGTGGTCTCCAATGCTGGCGGCACCGATTCATACGAGATCCCCTGGTTAAAAAAATACGTTGATGAGAATGCGGTGGGTATCAGTGTCCACGGTTACGATTGGACTTTCTATCAACTTGATATCACGAAAAAATACCTTGCGCATATAGAAGATAACCCCTGTATAAACGTCAACGCTGCTAAGGCTGAGGCAGAGAAAGCTAAGATCTCCTACGAGGACCTCAAATTCAAGCTTTTGCAGGCGCGCTGCAAATTCCTGAAATACTTCGGCGTCATGCCCGTATCATTTACCGTCCCCACTGATTTTTACGATGAACTCGGATATAAAGCGATCCAGGCCGCCGGATATAAAGTCTTTTCAGTACATCGGTTGGAAGAATTATGCCCATCCACCGGACAACCATGTGATTATAACTGCCATACCAATCTCACCGAGGGTATGTACAGGATCCCCACAGCCACAGACTTATGCAACTGGGACTACTGCAAATGGGGCGATGTTATCAACCTGGACAAGCCTATGGCTCAAAAGGATTACTGCACCCACATCGATGCCTGGGGCGAATCTATTGAATACAACGACTACGGAATAACTATCTGCAGCACCATGAACGCATTGGGAGTAGCAGCCATAGGGTTGCATCCCGATGGTTTCATCGATAAAGATGGCAAGCCTGACATGGCCAAGCTTGAAAAAGTCGATGCCATCATCAAGTGGTTCAAGTCATTCGCAACCATAATGACCTTTGAACAATGGTACCGCTTTAGGACCGGGGAGAAATAGCCCCCGGCCCATACAGGTGAACCGGTTAGCCGCGGCCCTTATACCAGGCAATATATTTGCTTATACCTGTCTCGAGATCAGTCGCCGGTTTATATCCGAGCAGTCCTTCAGCTTTTTTAGTATCCGCTAACCTGTTAAAAACTTCGATCTCTTTAGACCTCAGACGGTCGTAATCTACGTACGATGTTTTAACCCGGCCTTTCAAATCCAGCGCTGCCACAATAATGTCAGCCAGTGTGGTGATGGATATGGCTATACCCGTGCCAAAATTCAAAACCTGGTTAACCCCGTTCTCCATAATACCCGCCAGCAACGACATATGGACGCTGTCTGCTATATAAGTGAAATCACGTGTCTGTTGTCCGTCTCCATAAATATACAGTACCTGGCCTGCCAGGGCCCGGTTGACAAAGCGGGAAAGCACAAACCGGTCGTCCTGGCGGGGGCCATAAACATTAAAGTAGCGCAGCGCAGTAAATTCAAGCCCGTATTTCTGGTAATACGCCAGGCAGAAATGCTCACCGATCAGCTTGGTCAAGGCATAAGTAGATTTGGGGTTAAACGGCCCTTCCTCTACCATAGGCTGGCCGGAATCACCGTAGACTTCAGAGGATGAGGCAAAAATGAAGCGCTTAACTTTGTTCTTAGCAGCGAGGGCAATGACATTGGACGTGCCAACCACTTCCACATTCAACAGGTTAACCGGTTCATCCTGCGTTTCCTCCACGCCGACCACGGCGGCGAGATGGAAGACAACATCCTGTCCTTTAAATAATGGGGTTATGGCCGGGACGTCGGTAACATCGGTCCTGTAAATAGAGAGGTTTTTATGGCCGGCGAGGCGTTCAATCTTATTGCCGCATAGCATAGTGTCTATCACCGACACACAGGCGCCCAGATCGAGCAGTTTCTCCACAATGTGTGAACCGATAAATCCGGCGCCGCCCGTAACCAGTACTTTCTGTCCCCTATACTGCTCCAATATATCTTGCATAGTTATCTACCTCGCTTATCTCCGAAAGCAACTATATTCCTTTCTCCAATTTGTGCAGCGCTGTGGTTAGCCACCCTACCGTTTTACAGGTCTGGTGGCCGCTCAATTAAGGAACCGGCGACTGCAGGCCGCTGTAAATCGGTAGTACCCCCAATTCTCGTCACCCTTTCACGTTTAAGGTAGGTGCCGCCGGCCAGGATGATATCGATCAGCGCTTTGATCATGGTAAAATCCAAAAATTGTTTATACCCTATTATAAACAGGGGAGAATAAATGGCCAGCTTTAAATCATCGTCTGCCACCAGGATAGCCAGTATGGAGATTAATATTTGCAATGTGGTAAACAGGCTGAACGCAAGCACCAGCGTCAGCCACTCGCCATCCAACAGCATCATAACCGAGGTAACCATAACGATAATGCTGGCAAACGGGACCAGTGTCATGGATAGAAGCATATACGGGAAGGTCAATTTGCTCATAATCCCGAACCTGGGGTTAAAAAAAGCGTCCCTGTGTTTCCAGAAATTCTGGTAATCGCCTCTGAACCAGCTCAACCTCTGTCTGTAAACATCCCGCAACGTTTCCGGGGCCTCGGTATAGCAGACAGCTTCATTGCTGCCATGCAGCACCTGATGCGATTTCAGCAATTTGATAGTTATATCGAAATCCTCGAGAAGGTAATCGGGGTCGTAATAGCCGGCTTCCTGCAGAGCCGTCTTGCGGAAAGCGCTGAATGCGCCGGAGGCAACGGTCAGGGAGCCGAAATTCTCAAAGGCCCTCCTCACAATTTGTATCTGGACGATATATTCCAGGGTCTGAAGCTTAGTTAACAGGTTGGTCCTGTTGAACACTTTCAGGTTCCCGGCTACACCGGCCACATCCGGGTTTTCAAAACCCCTGACCATTTCAGACAGGGACGCGCGCGCGATCATGCTGTCTGCATCTACCGTTACAATTATCTCTCCGGTTGACACAGCTATCCCTGTGTTTAACGCGGCAAACTTACCGCCGTTAGGCCGTTTGACAACCTTGATACCTTTCCTGACGTACTCTAAGGCCACCCTATACGTGTTATCCTGGGACCCGTCATCGACAACGATAATTTCCTTATTGGGATAATCTGCTTCGATCAGAGTTTCAATCGTCCTCGCCACCACTTTTTCCTCGTTATAGGCCGGCACAATGATGCTGACACGCGGTTTATAGGTGCTGGGCTTAAACAGCTCCTTTTTCTCCCTTAATTTGTGAAAGATCGCCAACGGGACCGTTAAAAAATTCATCAGCATGGTAAAGATCAGCGCAACCAGCAGGACATGCATCATAATGGATATGTCTGAATTCCATAAGGCAACTGCAAACAAAACAAAAATTAGCAGGAATATGAACAGCAGTGATGTAAGGTTCTGCCATGGATTGGGTTGCTTCTCCCTTACCTGCTTACCCTTGATCAACCTTGATACAAAATAGAAAAGGAGCACAGCGGCCAGCGACCCCAACCCGATCCAGACTGATTCAGCGGGCATAAAATACAATATGCCCAGCAGTAAAATGAGAAAAAGCGCGGCTATAACAAAAATAGCGATATTTTTCATATGCTTCCAGCCAAGGACACCGTATTCAGTAAGTGTCTGAGACAGCCAGCAAAAGTCACACCAGTTTTCCCAGGTCCTGTTGTTCAAAGATATCGATCTTTTGTTGCAGGGCGAACCGTTTGGCCTGCTCGCTAACCTGTGGCAGCCCCAGGAAAACTTTATTGCGTATACCGGCATCAAAAGCAGCGGCATCAAACCTCGATATCTCATCCAACCCCAGGGGTTGGCCGGTTGAACTGCCGGCTATGCCGATGGCAATTGAGGGGACAACCAGCCTATCGTCACGCCGGGCAAACACATCGAATATATGTTCTACGCCGGATTTGCCCACTATCAAGGCCCTCTCGTATACTTCATAACCCCTGTCGCGCAAAAACTTTACCATGATCGTCCTAACACTTGATGTTTCTGACACCGGCTGTCCGTCGACAGCTTCTGCTTTGCCCTGCCTGCCGCTGCGGGAGCGGTCGGGTTGGGTAATATCCTCTACCACCGAGGCCAGCGTTTTAGCTTCATACGCCCTTATCATCTGCCTGCCGGCAAAATTCATTGCTTCAGTCCCCAGCCTCGGAATCGCAATTACCACCTTGTAGTTGATGCCGATATCATACACCCTCGTATCGAATCTAAATAACGCTTCCAGGCCTACTTCCGTCTCATTTGCAGCTGCGGCCAGGATACCTATGCCGAGGAATATCCTGGTTATGATATCGTCCCTGACGGCCAGGACATCAACCGTGTGCACCGCACCCGAGCGGCCGGTCAACTGTGCCAATTCGTGCACCTGGTAGCCCCGGGTTTTCAAGAAATCCACCAGCTGCCTTTTAGGTTTAAGTTGAAACTCCAGCCAGCCTTTCATATCGGGGTTGAATTGATAAGAATAGACTTCCACTTCCCTCAGTTCTTCCACATTCCATATTTTACGCGTTTTCATATTGCGCCACTTGATAACCGGGTTAGTAAAGACCTCATTGCAGTCCTGGCAGCGGTAATGAATACCGACATTGCGGTAATCAGTGCCAATTAACCGCAGGTCTTTGCGGCATTTCGGGCACACATAGCGGCTTTCCTGAGCAAAATCCCTGTCGAGTCCCACATAGCCGCAGGAAAAATGCTCGACCAGTTGCCCTTTAACACAATCAGCCGAATCGCAGCGCGGGCAACGCTCAGTGGGGACAAGTTGAAATAAGCCATCCGGGTCCGTGTAGAATTTCTCATACAATTGCCTGATCAATATGCCATTATCCGCCAGGGCCTGGAGTATGTTAATAGTATCCTGTTCGGATGTATCGAGAAGGTCGCTAACAGGTGGATATGAATAGCCCGATTTCAGGCTAAAATCGATGTCCGGGTTAATCTCCGCAAGGTTGCCATTGACCATGGCATCAACAAGCTTGATGACCCGGGCATCTTCCAGTATGGCCGAACCATAATCATAAGGCGCCGCTGAAGCCTGTATATTGGCCGGGACGGATGCCGTCCGCGCCGGTGATGGCAGAGTCTCCCCGTGCCTCCCCTGTATGTCCCGCTCAAGGGGGGGCACCACAACAGGCGGTGCTTCCTGCCCTGGCTGCAGGGAGGGTTTAGTTGCATCGTGTAATGGTTCGTAGACTTCACTCATTTCCATTTCCCTCAATTACTCATACTTTTCCCGTCTTAGCCCGTAGTAATTCAGCCTCAATTATAGTTGACCGGACAAATATGTCAATCATTGTAAGCGCTTTTTCCATTTTCCGCTGTGCGGATCAATCCACAAGCTTGAAAAAGCCGGCCTCAGGGGGTGCTTTTGACATGGTTTGGCCTCACGGCTAAACTATGCATAAATTGATTGCGTGGTAAATAAATATTATAGCTGAGGGTAAAAATGGCAAGAGCAGAATTGACCGTCAATGACCTGAGGAACATCGAGGGCAGGATCAAGGATAAATCAGCGGAAATAGGGATTGTCGGCCTTGGTTATGTAGGCTTGCCCTTAGCCCTGGCCTTTGCTGAAGCGGGGTTTAACGTAACCGGCATCGACACAGACAAGGGCCGCGTTAACAAGATAATCCGCGGTATATCTTACCTGTTGGACATAGCATCTCCGCGGTTGAAAAAAGCCGTATCCGGCGGACGTTTAAAGGCCACTCTCAGCCGGTCTGACCTGCGCAGGGTAGACACCATCATCATCTGCGTCCCCACCCCCCTGACTAAAACCAAGGAACCTGACCTCACCTATATCGTTAGTGCCACCAATGATATCGCCCGTTACCTGCGGCTGGGGCACCTTGTCATACTGGAAAGCACCACCTATCCCGGTACCACGCGGGAGATAGTGTTGCCGTTGCTGGAATCGACCGGACTGAGGGTCGGGGTCGATTACTTCCTGACTTTCTCGCCGGAACGCGTTGACCCTGGCAGCAAAAATTTCACCATCCGGAATACGCCCAAAGTGGTGGGCGGCATGGATCCCAGGTCCACCAAACTTGCGGCCCTGCTCTACGGGCATGTTTCAGATAAAGTGCTGGAGGTTTCTACCCCTGAAGTTGCCGAGATGGACAAGGTCTTTGAAAATGTCTTCCGCAGCGTCAACATCGCGCTGGTCAACGAATTAGCCAAGCTATGTGAAAAAATGAATATAAACGTCTGGGAGGTCATCAAGTCGGCTTCCAGCAAGCCTTTCGGCTATATGCCCTTTTACCCGGGGCCCGGGGTGGGCGGGCACTGCATACCGCTGGATCCATATTACCTCGCCAGCAAGGCCCGGCAGTATTTCTTTCACACCCGCTTCATCGAGCTTGCCGCAGAGATCAACGAAACCATGCCGGAATACATCGTAGAGCGAATCATCGGAGCCCTGAACACCATCAGCAAGAGCGTAAAAGGGGCTAAAATACTTATCCTGGGCGTCGCCTATAAAAAGGACATTGAAGACGTCCGGGAATCGCCGGCGCTGCGTGTAATTGAATTGCTGCTCGAGAGGAAGGCCGCGGTACATTACCACGATCCATACATACCCGATTTAAAAGAGGAGAGTTTCAAGCTCAAATCAATCAAGCTCGAGAAAAAGACCGTGGGCAACTATGATTGCGTAGTTATACTGGCAGACCACAGTTGTTACGATTTGAATTCGATAGTCAGGGAAGCAAAGCTGATCTTTGATACCCGCGGCTGCACGGTGGGCATAAAATCGGATAATATCATCCGCCTGGGCGAATAATTCGTAATTAGAATCGACGGGGCCTGAACAGAGGCCATGGTGTCGTAATGCCATCAGATTGCTTCGTCGCCTGCGGGCCCTAATTTCGCCTGTCATTGCGAGGCCGCCTTTTTTACTCTCGTCATTGCGAGCCCGAAGGGCGCGGCAATCTGTCCGTTAGTGACGTAATGCCTTGAGATTGCTTCGTCGCCTGATGGCTGCCACGCCTTCGGCTCGCAGCTTCGGCTCACCCTCGCAAAGACAGACACAAAAATGTCATTGCGGTGCCGCCTTTTTTACTCTCGTCATTGCGAGCCCGAAGGGCGCGGCACTCTAATTGCCCGGCGCAAGGTTACGTACGGGGACAGATTGCCGCGTCGCTACGCTCCTCGCAAAGACATTTTTGGGGAGGCTCCTCGCAAGGACGTTTTTGGGGGCGGGGCGGCCGCGGCAATCCGTCCGTCAAAATTATCCTTTCGGGTCACAGATTATATCCTTTTAGGCCTTTAGTACCCCCGGGAATTTATGTGATACTGAAGAAAATGGTAGGAGGCCTTAATATGAATACAGAACAGGATGTGTGTGTTCGCGAGTTGCAGGCCATCTTAGCCTGCGATCAGAGTGACGGCTATCTTAAGCAACGGGCCAAATACTGGATTGAGGCCATTGAGTTTCAAGCAAAACTATTAGCCGGCCTGAAAAAAGTCCCCGTCCTGGTAGCCTGAACTATTTCAGCCCTGTAACAATCAAGAGAGGCCACCTTAGTCAAGGTGGCCTCATTTCATTTTAGGATCCGTTTATTAAATCCGGCGGGTCTTGAAGACCAGGAACAGCACAGCAATCACCATGATAGTGCCGATGGCGATGAGTACCCAGACCCACAGTGGAATTGGCGCTTCCTGTGCGGGGGGCGGGGGTATAGCCGGGACAGCCGCGGTAGTCAGGCTGAAAGTAGCTGACCAGTCACTGGGGATTTTCTGACCGTTGACCTCGAGGGCTTTGACGCGCCAGAAGTAGTTGCTGCTGTATTCCAGCGCATTTTGATATTCATAACCGGAGGAGGTGGTGGTGGCGGTTACCACCAGCGACTTAAATTCAGGATCCTTGGAGAGGTCGAACTGATATTTAGTAGCCTCTTTCCAGGGGCTCCAGGAGAAGGCCAGCGGTTTCGTCCTGCAGCCGGTGCAGCCGTTATTGGGGGACAGCAGTTGGACGCCGTAGTACGGGGTGTTCACGATAAAGCCCGCCTTGACCGTGAAGGAGTTGGCCGCGGACCACGGGCTCTCGGCTATCTGCAGGGTGGCCGACCTGGCGGAGCGGATCCTCCAGAAGTAGATGGCGCCTGCTTCAGGCAGCGCGCCCGGATAGATCCACATGGCCGGGGCGGTCATGTTGTAA
>CAIYTC010000245.1 GCA_903929005.1 uncultured Dehalococcoidia bacterium
ACCATCAGATTTGTCAATGTTATCGAAGTGATTGTAAGTGACTATGCGCGGCGTCGGCACGCGTCAATTCGGCAACTGCTCGCGATGATAACAGGTTCCGAATTTGGTCATCTGGGATTTGCTTCGGGGGTACTTTTCTTAGTCCGGAGGCGATACAGGGCGGCGTTTTTGCCCGGGCCGGAAATGCTGGACAGGATCGGCTACGAATCCGTGCTAACAGGGTTCTTATTTTTGACGGCGGTGCTTATCCTCGGCTCAATTTGGGCAAATATAGCCTGGGGCAGCTATTGGTCGTGGGACCCCAAGGAAACCGCCGCGCTGGTGACCTGGCTGACATATGCCGGGTATTTATTTACACGGTTTGTGCTGAGCTGGCGGGACAACCGTAGCGCGTGGTTCTTAGTCATCGGGTTCCTGGCGGTGCTGGTCACTTTTTTCGGCAACTACTTCTTCGGCGGACTGCATGCGTACGCTAACTGAAATTTAAAGTAAGACGATAAACTCTTCAACAGTGATACCGGCTTTGCGGATGAGATTTCTTAATGTGCCGGTTTTGAGTATCTGATGATCCGGTACTGATAGATTGACTCTGACTGACTTTTTCTTCAGGATAATATGGCTGGCATTCTGGCGTTTAACTCTCCAGCCGATTTTATTGAAAGCGCTGACAGCTTCCCCTCCTGATATTGCAGGCAGGTGCGGCACTAAACGGTCACCGCAGTGGGCAAGTGCACTTCGTGAGTCTCTATAATCAGAGGCAGGCCCTCTTCAGCCCTTGCCTTAAGTATCTCGCTTATCTCTTCCGTTACGATTTCAGGGGTCTCGTTAGGAATTGGCTCGTTTTCCTCTTGCAATACTTCAATAACCAGCAATATTGCTTCCTTGATGTTTTCCAGGGTCTCTTCAAGAGTTTCACCCTGGCTGATGCAGCCGGGTAGGGCAGGGCAGCTTACTACATACCCCCCTTCGTCGGCTGGCTCTAAAATTACGGTGTATTTTATTGGTTTCACGTTTGTCATGTTATGTTTACCGATGAAAAGATTATACGAAAAAGCGCGAACAATAATGCACTATGCATTTTTGCCGGTGACGCGGGCGACACTCATCCTCTTGGCGAGGTAGATGATAAGCGAAACCAGCGCGTAAAAAAGACCCAGCAGGATGAGGCTGAATTTGCAGGTGGCGCAGAAGGCGGAGATCATAGGGTAGGGGTCGGATGCCCCGTTGAACATCATGGTTATCAGGGCGTAGTTCTCAACGGCATCAAAGATGGCGGCCAGCCACAGTCCCCAGGCCAGCAGCATGCCGAGGTTACGCCAGCCTTTGGCTGCGAGGACACCCGCACCCATCACGCAGGCCACGGCGATGGTGGTGGAATAGACCGGCATATACAGGAAATCGAAGCCCAGGTTAAAGCAGGCTTGCAGCTTAGCCAGAGCGTCCCAGGCATTTATGATTCCCGCAGCCTTAGCCGTGGTGTTGGCAAACTCGTAGTCAACGATATTGGGGGTGAAAGGGCCAATCATGCGCATGACCACCGAAAGGGCTATCGTGGCGCCCAGCAGCCAGAGGAATGTCGCCAGCTTCTTGCCCTGAGGTATCGAATTCAGCGGATTGTTTATAATCATGTTGTAATTATCTTTACGGGGAACGGTTTTGTCAATAGTGACGACTGCGGCGTTTTTGCGCGTTGATTGTGAACGGGTGCGTTAGTTGAAATATAACGCTTTGCCGGGCAAGCATCAATAGTTTTTATGGCTATTACTTCTTCGTCCCCAGCTTTTTTACCTGCTCATTATCAGTGAGCAATTTCATTTGATGAATGGCGGTTTTATTGAGCTTCAGTAATCTCGCATTTTGAGATAAGCCATCACTGATAAATAGAGCATTGAGATTCTCAAGATTGGACAGGCATACGAGTTGGCATATGTCAGCATAATCCCGCATGTTGCCTTTTTTATGCGGATTTTTATCTCGCCAGTCAGCGGCAATAATCCCAAATAGAGCCATATTCAGGACATCTGCTTCCGTGGCATATATTTTATTTATCTGAGCTTTTGTCAGTTCGGGTGGAATAAGATTTTCTTTTATGGCCTCTGTATGGATGCGATAGTTAATTTTCGCAAGGTTGCGGCGGATATCCCAGCCAAGTTGTTTTTGTTCCTCATCCTTTAACCGCTGAAATTCTTTTATCAAATACAGTTTGAACTGGGGTGATATCCATGAGGCAAACTCGAAGGCTATATCTTTATGAGCGTAGGTTCCTCCTTTATTGCCTGACCTGGATATTAATCCGATGGCGTTCGTTCTTTCTATCCATTTTTGAGGGGATAATACGAAATAGTTTGCCCCAGCCTCACTTCTAAACTGGTCGAATTCGACCAGTTTGAAACCGGGATTGTTCAGTTTCTCCCACAGACCAAGGAATTCGATTGTACTCCTGCTTCTCATCCAATTTTTCACGATATCTGCGGGAGTATCCGCGCTTCTATACCTGGCGATATCGGTTAAAGATATGTAATCCTGCTGTTCTCTATAAATTATGGAAATTTCCCTTCCCTGAACATCTAATTTTTCTACCATTCTTGCCTCACTCCCACCACCACCTTGTATAGCAGAGTCAGAATAAGACCACCCATAGCCCACACCCCCAACACGATAAGCGCTTCATTTATAGTGGGTACATATTCAAAAACCTCACCTGAAGGATTCGGGATGAAGCCCGGCACTATCAGTCCCAGGCCTTTATCGATCCAGACCGATACAATGACGGCGGCGCAGGCCGGGGCCAGGATTGCAGTGTTTTTGCGCGTTGACGGCAGCAATAGCAGGACGATGGCCGCTGTGGCCAGTGTAATTGCTGTCCACATCCAGGGGACGAGGCCGTAATGGCCATCCAACCCGAAAAACAGGTATTGGAAGTGTGCCATGGCTTCCGGTTCCTGGCTGTAAAAAACGGTGAATATCTCCAGCAACAGGAAGAAAACTGTAGCTATGATGCCGTAAGCAACGATTTTCGCTACCTTATCTATTGAACCGCTGCCCGGATCGAATCCCCCCCATTTTTTCATCAGTAGGGCCAGCAGTATCAGCAGCGCGGGACCGGAGGCGAAGGCCGAGGCGAGGAAGCGCGGTGCCAGCAGGGCGGTCATCCAGAAGGGACGCGCCGCCAGGCCGGCATAGATAAAAGCTGTGACCGTGTGGATGCTGATGGCCCAGGGGATGGAAAGGATGATAACAGGCCTGATCCAGGCCGGCGGCGGCAGCTCTTTGCTGTCGGCGTCGAGCGTAACCCAGCCGATGATGATATTGAGCAGCAGGTAGACGCTCAGCACCACAGTATCCCAGAAAAGTATGGAAGTAGGAGAGGGAAAAAGGAAGAGGTTGAAGACGCGCGACGGCTGGCCCAGGTCAACCACGACGAAGGTGATGCAGACAACCACCGCGGCCACCGCCAGGAACTCGCCAAGGATGATTATCTTCCTGAAGGCTTTCTCATTGTGCAGGTAATAGGGGATGACCAGCATGACGGCAGAGGCGGCCACGCCTACGAAGAAGGTGAAATTGGCTATATACAGTCCCCAGGATACATCCCGGGAAAGGCCGGTGACGCTCAAGCCCAGGTCAATCTGCCTCAGATAGGCCAGGAAACCCACAGTCACAACAGCGAGCAGGACGCCAACCAGCGTCCAGTACTTTTTCCCGCCTTTAAAGACTGCCTCTATCATAAATACCTACACGATGTAATAAACCTGGGGACGCGTGCCCAGTTGGGACTTGCGTGTCAGGGAGTAGCCCTTTGACAGTACGCGCTGAATATCTGTGCCGGGCTTGAGTTCGCCAAAGGTAAGCGCACCCTTCTTGCAGGCCTCCACGCAGGCCGGCGGTTGGCCCAGGGCCAGGCGCTCCTCGCAGAAGTTACATTTCTCCACGACACCTTTAGTGCGGGTAGGGTAATTCAAATTGATGTCATTGATATACGGCACAGGGTCGCGCCAGTTGAAGCTGCGCGAGCCGTAAGGGCAGGCCGCCATACAGTAGCGGCAGCCGATGCAGCGGTGGTAGTCCATCATCACGATGCCGTCGACCCGCCGCCAGGTGGCCTGCGTGGGACAGACCCTCACGCAGGGCGGGTTGTCACAGTGGTTGCAGAGCAGCAGCACGCGCGCGTCTTTCAGCGCCGCGTACTGTGTCTCCTGCCCGCTAAAAGCCTGGCCGTAAGTAGCCTCCCGGATCCATTTAACCTCTTCCTTGGCCGTTCCGATATCGGGTACGTTATGCACCGAGTGGCAGGCCAGTATGCAGTCGTGGCAGCCGGCTTCAGCAGTGCAGGCTTTCAGGTCGACAGCCATGGCCAGGCGGCCGGGCAGCGTGCTTTCTATTCCGAGGGCACGGACGATTTCGGGGCGGGTAAGCAGGTCGATGGCAGGCTTGGCGGCGATAGCGAGGAGGCCGAGCGAGGCGAGTTTTAGAAAAGTGCGGCGGTCGAGGTTCATGCCGGGCGCCTCGCCGGGACAGATTGCCGCGTCGCTGCGCTCCTCGCAATGACAGGGTAAAGGGGGCTCCTCGCAATGACAGGGTCACTGAGGGATTGCTTCGTCGCCTGCGGGCTCCTCGCAATGACAGGGTAAAGGGGGCTCCTCGCAATGACAGGGTAAAGGGGGCTCCTCGCAATGACATGATTGGGCATGGATCGACTGGTCACTTCGTACCTCCCGATGCTTCCGTCGGTTGCGGCGGGATATTATGGCAACTGTAGCAATTTGGCGCTACGGCGTTATAGTTATGGCAGCGGTCGCAGAACTCAGCCTTGTTGGGATGGCATTTCAGGCAGGTACCGGTCAGGCTGATATCGTAGGTTTTATTGTCGGTGGCGGTGTAAAAACGATCATCCTGGCGTACGGCCTGGTCGCGCCACTTCTCCAGCATCTGCATATGGTACTTCCTCATGTATTCCGCGGACTCCACGCACTGCCCGCTGCCCGGGTATATCACGGGGTCGGGGGGATAGGCGGCCTTGCCCTGGTAGGCAATGTACCAGAGAGGGAATGTCCCCAGGCAGATGAAGACCGCTATGCCGCCCAGCACCTTGCCTTTATCAAACATCGGCCCTAACCTCTTCGGATGCGGGATTTATAGGCTCGCCGCGCAGGTCGGTCTCCCTTATTTTCTCGCCTGTCATAATAAGCGCGTTGCCCAGCAGTTCGTGCACACCGGCCGTCTCCACGCCGGGGCACCAGTATTCCAGCAGTGGCGGGAAGGAGGCCTTGTCGATGGCGCAGATACAGGCCAGCATGTTCACGCCGTGCTTCTCCTGCACGTATTTGACGGCGTTAGCCCGGGGCAGGCCGCCGCGCAGGCGCATCTCCAGGTTCTCATCCGGACCCAGCCCGGCGCCGCTGCCGCAGCAAAAGGTGCGCTCACGGATGGTATTCTCCGGCATCTCGTAAAAATGATTGCAGGCGCTGTTAATAATATAGCGCGGTTCCTCGAAAAGTCC
>CAIYTC010000246.1 GCA_903929005.1 uncultured Dehalococcoidia bacterium
GTGCCCGGCTGGGGCGACATGCTCTCTATGCTGCCGCGAAGGCTATGCAGGTTTCTACTGATAACGCTTGACGGCATCGCCCGCCTGCTGCCGGGCCTGAGCGATGTGATCGTCTTGAGGTGTGCGGCTAATATCCCCCAACGTGTAGTCAGCCTTAACCCTGTCATTAGTTACTCCCATTGCACAATGTAGGGGCAGGTTTTTAAACCCGCCCGCGTTATCGGGCGGACATGAATGTCCGCCCCTACAGCTAAACTGTCATTGCGGGCATAATAGACTGGTTATACACTAATTGTCCAGTCTCACCGCTTAAGGCCAGAGGAGCGCTTTGGGGCTGAGGTGGAGTTCTTTCTTGCCCGCTTCTTTGAGGATGCTTAGCGCCTGCTTGAGCTTACTGTGTTGCTCCGCGCTCAGCCGGGAAAGGACGTGCGTTGTGCCTGCCTGCTTCATGGCCTGGCTGAGCGCCTTTTTCCCCTTGGTGGTCAGGGTGACGCGGATGAGGTTCTTGCGCTCCATGTTCTTGGTCCTCTTAAGCAGGCCATGTTTTTCCATGCGTATGAGGATGCCGGATGTTGAATGCGGCTCGCGCAGGATCATCCTGGTGATTTTGGCCGGTGTGACGTCATCGCCCATGGCGTCCACCAGGAAGAGGATCTCCGCGGCGGTGGCCGACAGGTTCTGGGGCAGCAGCTCCCTTTCCCTGATTTTGACAAAAATATCCGCGACTTGCAGCAAAGATGTTAGAAGTGTGTAATCTTTGTCCGCTTTAATTTGCTGTGTCATGCTCCTTACCTCCAAATTTCATTTATTGATATTAACGACTATCATTTGCTATCGTTTGCAGTTACAAGGGTATATCTTATTCATACGGCTGTCAATTACCACGCTTGGCCTGGTGCCAAATTTGTCTTCGCCCTCCGCGCCTCGGATGATGAATATATAGATATATAACTAATGTAGTTGAATAGATTGATGGGGGGGTCAAAACACCATCGCCAGGCACGAAAGTGGCCATCACAGTTATAGGTGCTTGTGTTCTTCAACGTAGGTGCCCGTATGACAGCAATCGAGCAAAAGCAGACCGTAATTGAACGCTATATGCACGTGCTCCGGGAAGCTCAAATTAATATCCAGCCCCTTCGTAGCTGTCCTGACCGGTAAGTCCCAACCTCATCCATCCCGTTTTAGGGGTTCAGTCCACTTTATGCTTTATTTTATAGGTTCTGGATATGTGCCTGCTGTGCGTATCATCCAATTTACTTTAGATTGATCACACTTCTCAAAAGACCAGCATAGACACAGATTTGCCATTCCCCATTCTTCTATTATTTGTAGCTTATCATCATAGCGTGTCGTAATGCTTGAGTGCTCATTTATTGCGTTTGCGTCCGCTCCCATATGAATCCCGCCATATTTAGGTCCGTTCCACATATGAATATAAAATGTATTGGATACTGCGACATCTGGGATATCAATAGCAACCCACTTTCCGCCCTCCCTCATAGATTCGTTTCCCGGCGTATATTCTCCCATGGGAAATTTGGTGTCAGGTAGCGTTACCTTATATAGAATATTATGGTTCTCGTCAAGTATCTCTATATCAAATTTACGGTTTACTGAACCGCGTGCGCCAAATAGTGTTACTTTATTTATAGTAAATGGGGTGGTTGGTGGCTCGAATTTAACCAGGTACCCGCCGTCAACGCTTACCAGGTACTTATAAGGATTTTCACTGTCCCACTTCAGTTCGACCTGTTTAAGTGTAAAAGATGGCTTTTTCTCTTTAACTCGAAGATTTGCGCTCATGTTTTCAACTGTAACTTGATAGTCACCAGGGGCGTTCTCACTCAAATTAAATGTTATATCAGAGCTACCATTTCCTATTATTGAGAGCGTTTTATTTTCTGTTTCCCAATCATTTACTTTTAATATTGCTTTATAGTTCCCATCCCTGTTGCTCATGTTCTTTATGGTTGCAGTAATCACTACATTTTGCCCGGCTTCAACTTCATTAGGGACTATATTTAATCCTAATACTTCAAATTTGGCTGGTGATTGGTCTACACATCCATATAAAATACCGGTTATAAATAATATGATTGCCCAAAAGAGATTAAATCCGATTTTGTTCACTTCCATACAGCCACTTCATAAATAAGTTTCTTGTGTTTATTATCTTCATTTTTACTACTGCAGTCAATACTCGTCTTAACCGTACTGCTGTCAATGCCCCCGCTTGACCTGGAGCCAGCCTTAACTGAGCTATCCACCTTAATTGCTTGCTTTTTGTGACTGACCTCAAATTCGCCTGTCCGACATACTCGCCCCAATGATATTATCCGGAGCGATGGCGGTTATCCGTAGTCCACTGGTATCTATACTAACCAGTAAATCTTAAATTCAATCGTCCAGTTTCAGGGGTTCAGTTTCCGGCAAATCCTTTACCTTTTTCGCCACCATAAAAACGAGGTAGAGCCCCAACAGTGTCTCCCCGATGTGAAGCACATCAGGGGCGGTAAACCAAATACCCTTATCCCAAAGTTTCCCTGCGTAACCGAGTGCGTTGTAAAGTGAGTACGCCGCCATGACGGCACCGAAGAATAACCAGGTGATCATCAGGTAGAGGTCCATCTTTTCCTTGTGTTTCGAATACCTTATTGCGTTGATGATGAAACAGATCACAAAGCCAGGCGTACTAAATAAGAACATAAAATTGGGATCAACCATTAGCTTGTTGGGAATAAAAGCCCCGGTCAGACAAATGATGAAATAAAGAGCTGTGTTCACCACCGCGTAAGCCGTTAGCACCCTTTTCATGACCCCTTCCGCTGAGGAATAGGCTACCCCGATTACAATGGCGTTCAGGCCTGCAGACGTGACCAAGTTGAAGAAGATACTCCACCAGCTGCTATATGAACAGAACTCTCTGCCGGCGCATTTAATTTGGTAGGTGAAAGCCTGATGATCAATACCGGCCACAAGAGCCCCAAAGCCCCATAATAACACGCCGATGCCCCACCATAGGCGGGATTTTTGGTTTTCCCGAATTCGTAAAAAGTAGAAACCAATACCAATAGCCAGCAAGCCCCATAAGTAGACAAAAAAGGTTGAGGTGGGTTCCATGAGAATGAATTCCAACGAACCCAGGGAAATATTTACATGAGGGTGGATATTCAACCAGGTTTCCGGTGTCGTTTTCGGAGAGTACGGTATCGTACTCAAACGGTCGCAACCGGATAAAGTCATTAAAGATAAAAAGCAGAGGGAAAAAATCTTTTTAATATTCATTGGAATCCCCTTTTCTCTTTATTAGTTTTCCAGGATCTCCTATTTCGACTCACAATCAAGTGATTTTCACCCCCTTCGCTCTTGGCCGCTATAATATCCCCTTGCCACACGGCTGTCAATGCCCTCGTTTGGCCCGGAGACAAATATAACCGATCTATCCGCCCCAATTGCTTCCTTGTGTTCCTGACCTCAAATTCGCCTGTCCGACATACTCGCCCTATACATGTATATGTAATGAATGGTGATTGATGTTAAAAAGATTGACGGGGGGTCAAAATAAAGGACGTACACACATTTACGGGCATACGTCCTTAAAAGTTACAAATTTTTTTACTGTAACGGATACCCTAATTATAAACGGTAAAGGTGTGAAAGCTGTTAGCTACTCCTTGATGGACGAGTTGCTGGATAGAATTATGGATGCATGGGCACGCCCAGAGCACGCCGAAAAAGAAATAGCTCTGGCTGAGTGGGAAGAGCCGATATTACAAGCATTCAAGACAACACAAGTGCAGAGACACTTAACATTGAATAATTTGTATATCCCTGAATCATCTGATCGAAAGACAACCGGGAAAGCCCGGACTCGTTCCGTAAAGGAACATCAGCCCGTATAGTAGCGTTCATAGAGATTAAATTATTTTTAATTTCCTCACCCACGACGCCTCCCTTTTCTCGCGTAGCAAAAGCCATGCCATAATCAGATAAGTTAAAATGTTTTTCCATGTCGTGCCTCCTTTATATTATCGACAAGGAATTACCGCGTGTGCAATAGTTCCTGGTAACCACTTATTCACTCCCGTGAAAGTACCTGGGATTTCCCATTTCAATCCGCAACTAAGCAATTATCATCCGACATCATCTGCGGTCACAAGAGTATACCTTAACCGTATAGCTGTCAACGCATCTTCAGTCTCTCCCTGCCTAAAGAACCGCCCTTATTCAGGGCCGTATACACTCCGTGCAATTCAATCCTATTTGAATTTAAAACTATTGATAACGATACGGAACGCTTTCGCCAGCAATTAATCTCATGCATGAGGACTATTTGCGGGTATAATACTGAGGTTGCTGTTTTCCGCCAGTTTGAGAGCCAGTTGTTGCTGTTCAACTTGTTTCTCTGGCCACTTGATTATGTTCGCGTGTCTCAGAGGAGTATTGTTGGCATCCAGTGAAAGTCCTATCTCGTAGATGTAGTTAGTTGCCACATCGCCCCGCCCATATAGTGTCTCCCTCCTTGTTTTTGCAACTTCTGCCCCTATTCCCCATATTTCTGCTGCAGTAATGCCATCAATGCCGAATACTGATGTCTGGAGTGCTGTCGTGGGCATAAACGCAGGATACTTGACCCGGCTTAGATTGAACTGGTTATGATGAGTAAGATACCTGGCCACGACGTCAAAAGGTGCCAAAATTCCTGCCCCTCATCTACTATCAGTTCTTAAATAATCGGCGCAGATGCTCAAGAATCGCGTCGGGCAGATTGTAGTCGAAAGCTACAATCCCATAGGCCTCATCTGCACCAAATAGAACATTGTAAGATAGTTTACTTTCATTTTCGATTGTTATGGATAAGATGTGGCCCTTCCGCCTATGCCATTCAATAACCATCAGTCCGCGCGGGCTTGCTGTTGCTTCTGGCTTTGGATAACTATTAGGCAGACCTTTTATCAATTTTAGGATACCCCTCCACGAAGCGGGAGTGATAGGCTTTGCCCCATATCCATCCCAATTATCTTTGGAGCAACAATCGTAAACGTTCAAGATCGATAATTCCAAATCTATGTTGTCTATACTACTGGATAGGTCTCGATCATCTCTTATTATGGTTTCCTTATCTTGGATATTCGTAGCCTCTATGCTCATGCCTATTGAGAAACTATAAAACGAAACTTCGCTTTGACGGTCTGCTAATCCAGCTTTCATTTGAATAACCTCGCTGTCTTTTCAGTAATAGTAGCAAAAAAAATGGTGTTCTTCATTTTTCTCAGATCCGAAAACACTTCCCAAATCACTGAGGAACCAGCTTCATAATCGCTGCCCTTATATATATCGTTGTCCAAGATCAAAGTGAAATTTTTAGGGTCGATGCTCTTATCTATTAGCTGTATTATATTTGCGGACAAATCCGTCTTTTCATCGTGAATGATTATCTTGGAATAATAGGAATTAGCCCCGTTAGGAATTCCATCGGGGATTCTTGGAGGCTCGACAAGGTACTCGGAAAAGTCCTGGTCCGGCCGGGGAAGCTCCATCTTATTGATATACCGAACTGCGATTCTGGTAACGATTTCGGGAGACGCTTTCTTCTGATAAATCGTCCACAGTCTTTGTGCCTCTGCCAAAATGGCTTCCCAACGAGTGTACGGATTGAGATTATTGAATGTGAAACCGTTTTTCCTGAATTGAGCGATTTGACGGTTATCCGCCGTCTTGTAAATGTAACCCTCCGTTACCACGTCTTTGGACGTGTGAACCATTGTCTTGCTCTCTTGTATTCTAAACTCTCCGCCATAGCTGTAAAACTTTTCACAAATAGGATACGAATCTCCAATTTCGTCTTTGATAGAGGAAAGAATGGGTAACACTTCATCTCCCAGTGCAGGCTTAATCCTTAGATCGATTATCGCTTCAGCAATCGGTGCTTTCTCGAGACGTTGATACTCAGCCATTCTTCTTCCGTTTGATTTACAGGGTTAGTCTATCACATATTGACAGGGTTTTCCCATATCAATTCGCAATTATGCGATTAATATCTATTATCGCCATTAGTAAGCATGGTAGGCCTTAATCGTACGGCTGTCAATGCTCACGCTCCGCCCGGTCTCGGATTTGCCCTCGCCCTCCGCACCTCGGATGATGATGAATATAGATATACAACTATGAAGTTAAAAAGATCGATGGGGGTCAAAACACCGCCACCACGCATGGTAGTGGCCAATACAGTTACAGGTGCTTCTGTTCTTTAACTTAAACGCCCGCATGGCAGCCATTGAGCAAGAGCAGGCCGTCCTGGAACGCCATATGGATATTATCTGCAGCGATGGCGGGTATCCGTAGTCAAGTGGTAGCTATACGAACCAGTAATCCCTAACCTCCCAAGATACCCATGATTTGGGGCAGGTCAGGAATAAAGGTGCAAAACCACACACGGCCTGCACCCCTACTCCTGCTGGCATTAGCGCCATTGTCAGCGCTCCACCGGTGCGCTGCCCGTTTTGTCAGGTGAAACCCTCTTGTTTACCCTGACATCTTTTTTATAACTTCACTTATCTGGGCCAGTGAAGCTACAGCATGTATCTTGAAGCGCACGTACGGAGCATACTGCGCGCATACGCTGGCAACTTCTACCTCAGTTCCTTCCATAATTGAATAGCCATTGGTTTCACCAACAAATACTCCATAATCTTTTGTTATGCCAGATTTTATGTTTTGCTTAACCAACTCTGCCAGAAGACTCATTGCATCGGCCATCTCTTTAGTATCGACAGATGATCTACTCGAGTCTATTTCCCACAGCGCTAAGTATCTACCCATTTGTTTTGACCTCCTATTAATTAAATCGAGACTGTGACAGGTATAAAATTAGAATCAGCCAACCTCCAGGCTACCTGCCAACAAAGAAGCCAGCCCCGGTTTTGCATAGGCGCTACCTCCTATTTCCTACAGTTTGCGACGCCAAACCCTATAAGTGTCACAGCAACCGCTACTTTTTACGGAAGAAATCCTGGACAGGGATGAGCATTGCCACCAGGAACAATATTGTTACTGCCAGAAGTGCCCATTTAACCCAGGCCCCCACGTATAAAGTCGCGGCCAACGATGCAATTAAAAAAAGTGATCCAAGAACAAACAGGCTAATCCAGGCCCAGCGCTCACCGCGCCTGAAAGGTATAAGGGTATTTATTATTCCATAGGCCAGTATTAAAAGCTGGAATACGCCTATCAGCTTAAGAAATACCAAGATTAAGTTATGCAGCTTGGGACTGAAATTCTGTATATCGGCGGAGTTCATGCCTATGTAATCAAGGTGATACGGCATCAATGTGGTGGCTGTGATATATGCGACCCCTAACAGTGCTCCTGCAGCTTGTATTACCACTAGTAAAATCGAACAGTATTTAATCCTCTTAGTTGCCCATACCATGATTCTGCCTCCTTTATATTTACCTAAGTTCAGTGCTGTACCTTTGCGTTGATTCAACCGGCCTGCCTTTCCCCCGGGTGCCCTACCATTGATAAGAAATCATGCCCTGATCAGAATCATTTTTGGAGTTTCTTTATTTCTGCTACTGTATTACCTACCGCCATATCCATTACAGGCACGGCCCAAACGGTTGCCCCTGTAGCTGCCAAGTTATAAAGGGCAGTGGCCAGGGCTTCGGCGTTTTCTGCCTCTCTGATGGAGATGGCTACGGTTGAGTTTGGCGGCATGCCATCAAATGGTTTCCCAAGGCAAAGATAACTAGCCAGCATCTTCTGCCCAGGAACTTTGGAGTTTTTGTCGGCTGCCTGTGATACCTCCGCCCACTTGGTGGAATCCGACATTACGAACGTCATAAACTTCATTTTAATCCTCTCCCTATTAATTTTATTACTGGAAACGCATTGCACCCGGGGGGATGCTGTGGCTATCTACCAGAGACACCACGCTGGTCTCCATGCAGCTAAATTATCTTGGAACCCACGGGGTTATCTGACCTCATTACGATAAACGGATTTTTACCTCTTCCATTATTGACGGAATATTCTGAATAATATTGCTAATAATGTCCTGAGCACTCAAAATATCTTTTATCATTCCCGCATTTTGTCCACAAGGTACTTCTCCCTCAACAATATCACCGACAACAAGTCCCTGATACATTGGTAGTTTGATCATCATCTCCATTGCCTCATCAGATTTTCCTGCTTCACGCAGTTGCTGAAATTTACTGGTAAAATCATTTTTCAGATCACGCGCTTCCATCATCCATTTATCGATACCTATCGTCCCGGTGTCACTGCATTTTATTACAGCCTCTTTTACTTTTGGATGAGCATCACATTCATTACTTGCAATAAACCGGGTCCCAAGATATACGCCATCGGCGCCAAGTGCCATAGCTGCAACTATACCCCTGGCATCAGCAATTCCGCCACCTGCTATTACAGGTATCTTTACCGCATCTGCAGTCATGGGGATCAGGACAAATGTCGTTAAACCGTTCAAGGCCGTATGACCGCCAGCCTCCGTCCCTTCACAAATTACTGCATCTACTCCCAATTCTTCGGCTTTTATTGCATGTTTAGCAAAAGAAATTGAGTGCAACACCTTCACGCCTGCTTCTTTAAACCTTTTGGTATAGATATTTGGGCTACCGGTCGTTGTAACTGCTATTTTTATACCTTCTTCCAGGGCTACCTCCACACATCTCCTTGAGAAAGCGTGTCCCGTTTCTTCGTCTTTTGATTCCATCCATACCGGGAAATTAACAGCAAAAGGCTCCTTGGTTAAACTTTTCACCTTCCTGATCTGCTGGCGCAACCTCTCAGCCGTCTCGTCGATATCACGTGTGATTGTTTTTGCCCCGGCATTGATTCCTATCGTTCCTAGTCCTCCTGCATTAGATACCGCTGCCGCCAGTTCTGCACCAGTAATCCAGTTCATGGGCGCCTGTATAATGGGATACCGGATACCTAAAAGTTTACAAATCCTGTTATTATTCATGGCTACCTCCTTAATGAAAATCATTCCTTAATGGGGTTCCCCTTTACCATGGACCTCGTAATATAGATTGATATCACCAACCTTTGCAATTGGCATCTGACCACATCCTCATTTTCTGTATATTAACCGTCAGGTTTGGATCGCTCCCTATTCAAACGGGTATTTCTTTCCCGTAGCCATCCCCAAAGCCTGCTTCATTTCCTCCTCATCGTTGAATACGGGAGAAGCTTCGCCGGGCGATTTGGCAGCCAGGGAAAGGGACCCCGTAGTACATTTTGTAACGCAAAGGCCGCAGCCAATGCACCGGTCCCTATCGATGAGGGCAACTCCTTTTCCAATGCGGATGGCGTGCACATGGCAGCGGTCGACGCAGATGCCGCAGTCATTGCATCTATCAGTATCGTTCACCGCATAATAGTTGGACTTGGTTATGCCCCTGGGATTGCTATACTTCGTGACGTGTTTCATCACCCCGCAGCAGCAACTGCAGCAATTGCATATAAAGAGGTGGCCGCCCAGGGTGTTTGTTGAACAGTGTATCAGGCCTTCTTCCTCGGCCCTGAGCAGGATGTTCCTTGCCTCTTCCCTGGAAATCGCGCGGCCGATCCCGTTCTCTATGTAGTAAGACGCTGCCGGCCCAAGCATCATGCAGGCTTCCTGCAGCCTGCCGCAACTGTCCCCGAGGATTGCCCTTTCCTTCCTGCAGATGCAATCAGCCACAGCGAACTCCGTGTTTGTATCGATGATTTGCGAAATCCTCTCATATGGGTGAATAGTGGTCATGCCTGTTATCTCTTTTTCAATGGGGATGACACGATATCCCAGCCGGTTTGGCACCACCCGCCAGGCCGGCACCGTCGCCTCCTCGTAATATTGTTCGAACAGCTGGATCCTGTCCTTCGTCAGGTTATTCACCTGGAACTCAAATATACCTAACACCCAGGGCACCAGGCAGTAGTAGAGATCTGTCTCGGACACCCTGAAACGCATTATCAGCCCTTTTTTCGACATGCCGTAAAGAGTATCTCCCAGCCCCCTCTCCTCTTTGCCCGACCTTTGCGCAATGGCCGAGACTGGCTCAAGCTGGGGGTAAGGCCGCAATGAAAGCGCGGCCTCCGCCTCCTCGGGCGTAAAGAGGTCCTGCAGTATTTTCAGCTCAACGCCGCTTTTGCTCCTGGGGAAGCCCTGGGGGAACTGGTCCAGCCTGTCACGAAGTCTTTCATACACGGCAACCATATCAACCTCCTTCTACTAAATATATTTCCGTTTTATTTCGGCCAAATCATTTTTCACTACTTCCGGGGTGAGAACTGATGATGCCTATTTTCTGGAGTCATGCTTCAGCAATACAAACCAGTAATCTCTAACCTCAACCATCCAGTTTCAGGGGTTAAGGCACGCAGCATGGGTTTTTATAGGTCGCCACTTGAATTAAAGTGCAATCACTTTTTTTTCATTTTTGCCTCGCCGGGTCAGCTCTCCGGAACTGCCCCGTCTCTATCCCCTCTATTTCTGTGTGCCAATCCGCTCAGCTTTATAGAAACCCCTTGTCTGGGCTTCTCCCCTTTCAAAGATCAAATCCTTTAATCCCAGCCCCCAGACGACGTCCCCCTTTAGTGTGACTTCCATAATCGATGTTGCTCCGGTAATCAAAGTATTGCCGTTAGGCAGCCTATTTGCATCCCTGACTGGCGTGTTATTCCGTTCAGAAATCGCGAACTCCCAAATGGGCTGGCCTGTCTTTAAGTCAATTTCTACCGCCCTGTGGGGTCTGTCCCGGTATTGCAATACTACAATCATATTCCCATTGGGAAGAATTTCAGGGTCGTGTTGAGAGCTAAACAAACCCTCACCAATGGTCCTGACCACTTCCCCTTCAGGATCGACTTCGATTACGAAGTTGAAATTCCTGAGACTGATGAGCGTGTTGCCATTGGGTAATCTGGATACGGCATTGGTATGAGTCCAGCCTTCGTCAAAGATATCTTTATAAGGAGGCTTGTAAAAGTGGTCCCGGGCATACCACTCCCAGACGATTCGGCCGTCAGGATTGATTTCCTTCACCTGAGCATCAGCGGCCTGGTCCATAGCACCAAAGGCTACGAGGGTATTGCCATTGGGCAAACGGTCGGCATCATGGGATACCTTGCTATTCTGGTATGACCAGACAACTTCGCCTTTGCGATTGACCTCGTAGATACCGTTCCGAGGCAGTACAAACAAAACGTTACTATCAGGCAGCGGTTCCACATCAAATCCTGGATTAGTAAATTGCTTCAAGCTTGGTGGAACCAGGTATTGCCACAGTATCTCCCCCAACATATTTACCTCTATTATCCTGGGTCTTTCCAGATTATGGTTGTCCGCCAACAGGGTAGTGCCAGCCCAGACAAAATCGGCCTGGTAAACAGACACCTGTATCTCCGGGTCGGGAGTACCCCGGAGCATGGGTGGAGGTGCTTCGGCTTTAGGAGGTGGAGTCTTTACCTCAGTTGGTGGCGCCGGCGCAGGCGTTTCCTTCGGAGTCACCGGTGGCGCTGTCGAAATGCAGGCAGCAACCATAACGAAACACAACGTCAGGCCTAATAATAGACTTATAGTTTTCATAGGGGGCTTAGTAATGAGCGATTATAACATTGGCCGAGCACAAAAGCACGTCCCAACCTTCAGTAAATCGACTGACTTTATGCTTCGGCGGCTGAAACCAGGGAACCACAGGAAGCTTCATCCCCTCCATTCTAATTCGAATAACCCGTATCAATTCTCAACCAGGCGATTATTATTTGTCATTGCCCTCGATCATAAGAGTATGCCTTAACCGTAGGGTTGTCAATGCCCCCGCCTGGCCCGGCGCCAGGCCTGACCGTGCTATCCGCCCCTTTTTGTGCCTGACCTTAAATTAGCCCGCCCGACAGACTCGCCCCGGCAATATGATGATAATACTAATTTAACCTTAAGCTACGCCCGGGCGCCTGCCCCTCAACAGTGATATCAACGGGTTTCACGCCTTGCTTTTCTGGATTATCTCGAGGTACTTGCGGCTGCCTTCTCGCAGCGTGCGCTTCTGGGTATCGAAATCAACCTTGTAGAGGCCGAATTTCATATCAAATCCCTTGGCCCACTCGAAGTTGTCCAGCAGCGACCAGTACTGGTATCCCCGGATATCCATGCCATCGGCGATGGCCTTGTTCAGAACAAGCAGGTGCTCTTCGATATAACGGGCCCTCCTGGTGTCGGCTTTATCGGCGATGCCGTTCTCCAGGACGTAGATCGGCTTGGACGTGTAGCGTGTAATCAGCTTAAGGGCGCGGTAGAGCCCCGCTGGATACATCTCGTTTCCCATATCCGATAATTGATCTGGCGGCAGCTTGATAACTTCGGGGAAATGATCGCTCCCGGATGGCTGGAATTTCCTGTAGCTATGCGTATAGTAGTTTAGGCCGATGAAATCGAAGGCGTTTTTCTCAGCGCCGGAATAAGTCTCATTCACCATGCCCGGTATTGAAAAGCTGAAATGTCCTTTAGTGAGGTAGGGGAAGTGGCAGTCATTCATATTCTTGTTAAGCAGGTGGGCTACGAGGACGTCAAAAAGGTTCCACGGGTTCAGCGGATCACAGAAGTGTATATGGACCGCCATCCCCACCTTCGCTTCCGGGCGGATTCTTTTAATCACCTGGTAAGCTGCTGTATGCGAAAGCATCATGTTTCGGAAGGCCCTTGCCGCCTTCTTGTAGTCTTTCTCGCCGGGCGGGAACTCCGCAGTTGCATATCCAAAGACAGCATAAATACTCGGTTCATTGATTGTGCACCATAGCTTAACTTTGGAGCCCAGGCGCTGCACGACCCGCTCACAGAATTGCGCAAAGATTTGAGGGGAGTTGTCCTGGAGAAATGCCCCCTGCTGCTCAAACCACAACGGGTTGCTGAAATGGTGCAAAGTGACCAACGGCTCGATGCCATTGGCCAGCAGGTCATCCACTACCTGGTCGTAGTGATCCAGCGCGGCCTGATCAAACTCGCCCTGCTTCGGCTCGATCTTGCTCCATTCCACTGAGAACCGGTACGAGTTCAGTGAGAGCGCTTTCATTAACTGCGTGTCTTCTTTGTAGCGGTTCCAGCTGTCGCAGGCTAACCCGGCCTTCTGACCATCCTTGATGCGAGGCTTGCCCTGCTCATCCACCGCTGATTCAAAGGCGAACCAGTTGTTATTGTCGCAGCCGCCCTCGATCTGGTGGGAAGCGGTGGCGCTGCCCCACAGGAAGTCCTTTCCGAAGCGCCAGGGAATGGCCTTAAGTTTAGCGAAGTCAAAGCGTAAGTTAAGATCGGGGTCCCTGAACCACAGGAGCACACCGAAGTATACTGATACCAGGACTACGAGTACCAGCAGAATAATCAGCAATGTTATCATAATTCAACCTCACCCAATTAGCAGTCTTTTGCTTACAGTTTGTCGCATTATAACACATTGTGTACGCACGTTAATTACATTTGTGCGTATTGACAATGTGCTGCATCTTATATAGTATGGCTCAGGTAAAAATCAATTTGACATCCGGTGGTATACGGCAAGTGGACAACTTACAGTCACTTAACTGAAAAGGCGGTTGTTTATGGAAAAGATCAGGATAGGCTTTGTACCGGCGCACAGGGAGCCGTTTGATGAGGATTGGGCTGTACAGATGCGCAGGTGCTGCCTGGATGCGCTTTCGCGGGTCCCCGGCCTTGAGATTATAGTGCCCGACGGTAAGCTGACACGTCAGGGGTGTGTACGGGACGACGGGGACGCTGAGAAAACCATCCGCCTGTTTAAACAACAGGGAATTGCCGGCCTGGTGATTGGTACCATGACCTTTGGTGACGAGATTTCAGCCCTCTCCATTGCCACAGCCTTTCAGGGCATCCCCTTGTTGCTCTTTGGGACAAAAGAAGGCGACTTTACTTCCGATGGCGGCCGCCGGTCAGACTCATTTTGCGGCACGCTCTCCATTTCCTCCGGCCTCTACAGGAGAAAAATCCCCGTCCTTTTCGCGGGCATAGTATTTCCTGAAGAAAAGGGCTTCATAGAGAGCATGGCCAATTTCGTGCGTGTATGCTCTATCGTGAGGGGATTCATCGGGGCCAGGATCGGACTGGTCGGTCCCCGGCCGGAGCGCTTTGAAACATGCATCTGTAACGAGGATGCCATGCTGCGGCAATTCAAGCAGCGGGTTGTTCCGGCCTCCTTACTCGATATCATGCACAGGCTGGAGGCGATCAAGGACAGCGCCCCCGAACTGCAGAAGATAGGCCGGGCTATGCAAAAGCAGGCTGATTTGTCCGCGCTCAAGGCGGATACTATAGGGAATATCGCCAGGCTGCAGTATGCTCTCAAGTTGTTTTTTGAGGAGAAGGGCCTTTCAGCCCTGGGCATTCAGTGCTGGACAGCCATGCAGGAAGTTTACGGCATTTCGGCTTGCTATGCCGTCGGGCGCATGACCGACCAGGGCATATTGACCTCCTGCGAGGTTGACATCTATGGAGCCTTGACCATGCTCGTGCAATACCTGGCTGCCAGGGAGGCCGCACCCCCTCATTTTATTGATTGGACCATACAGCATCAGCAACAGTCAAACGTTTTCCTATCGTGGCACTGTGGGAATGCCCCGCCTTCTCTGGCCTGCAGAGGCTCAAGCATCAAAATTGAATCCCACAGCATCTTGAGCAAACCGCTGGGCAGGGAACATTCTAAGGGAACCGCCGAGTTTCAACTAAAGCCGGGAAAAGTAACCCTCTGCCGCCTGACTGAGCGTGACGGAAATTTCAAGATGCTTATCACCAGCGGCCAGATTATTAAATCAGACCAGCGTCTCAGGGGTTCCTGGAGCTGGGTCAAGGTGGCCGACCTGGATATGTTGTACAATACGCTGGTCAGGGAAGGCTTTACTCACCATGCCAGCCTTATTCACGGAGATTATTCACGGCCGATCCGGGATGCCTGTGAATTCCTGGGAATCGCAACTGTGATTGTATAAATAGCCAGATTAAATCAAGATTGAAAATAAAGGAGAGGTTTAACATGGAAGAAAAGAAACTGTCCGTTGGGGTGAAGCTCGGTTACGGTGTAGCCGATTTCGGTGGCAACCTGTTCTTCACGGCCATTGCCTTTGTGCTGCTCAACTATCTTACTGACACGGTGGGGCTGGCCGCAGGGCTGGCTGGTATCGCCCTCATGGTGGGACGCATCTGGGACGCCTTTTACGACCCCATCATCGGCTATTTATCTGATAGGACTAAAACTAAGATGGGCAGGCGCAGGCCTTTTATGCTGGGCGGCGCCATACCCCTCTTCATAGCCATGATCATCATGTTTACCAACCCCTCCCTGGTGCTTGGCGCCGGCATCAGCCAGGCTGTGCTATTCGTTTATACCATGGTCGTCTATATCATCCTCTGCACGGCATATTCGACAGTCAATATCCCCTATTCTTCACTGGGACCCGAGCTTACCACTGACTACCATGAAAGGACATCGCTCAACGGTTACCGCTTCGCTTTTGCCGGCATCGGTACGCTGCTCGGCGCCGGCCTGGCCCTGCCCATAGTAGCCATGGCTTCCGATAAAAACCTGGGCTTCGTGCTGATGGGCGCCATCTTCGGCGCGGTGCTGCTCGTTTCAACCCTGACCACCGTCTTTTCAGTCAGGGAACGGGACACTGTCAGGCCGGCCAACTCTATGGGCTTCTGGAAAACATACTCCGAGGTTTTTAAGAACAAGCCTTACCTCTTCATCCTCATGTCCTACATATTGCACATCCTTGGCAACACCATCGCCCTCGCCATAGTGATCTACTACTTCAAATATATACTGGGCGCTGAAAACATGACAACCTATGGCATGCTGATAATGATCGGCGTTGCCATACTTTTCATCCCCGTCAGCGTCGCCATGAGCAAGAAAACCGGTAAGAAACTGGTTTACGGCGCAGGCTTTGTAATCATGGCAGTGGGCTTGATGGTGCTGTTTCTGATTGGACACACTATGGGTGTTGCCTTCAACCTTATTATGATGGCTTTCATGGGCATCGGTGTGGGCTTCCTGTATGTCATGCCTTACGCTATGGTGGCCGACGCCATAGAATATGACTACCTGAGGACGGGCGAACGCCGGGAAGGCGCCTTCTTCGGCATCTGGACCTGGGGGCTCAAGATCGGGCAGGCTCTGGCAGCCTTTATCATGGGCTTGACACTGGAGGGAATGGGCTACGTGGCCAACGCTATGCCTCAGTCGGCCAGCGCCCAGCTTGGCATCCGGCTTTTCCTGGGGCCTATATCCGCTGCCGTCTTCATCCTGGCGGCCGTGGTCCTGTATTTCTACCCCATAACTGAAAAGCGCTATAAAGAGATACTTGCTGATATCGCGGTCATGGAGGCTAAGAAACAGACGGCCAAATAGGATATGCTGACGGTATATTGATTCCCCATAACCCGGGGGCCAACAAAATAGTTTAGCGGATTTAACGCGGTCGGCGCATTAAAAGGTGACGGAACTCGATGCCCTGTCCGCGCTCAAGATGTCGGTGGGGTCGCTGTTGCCGGTGAACCTCAATCTGGATATGGATGGGAACGGCAAGGTGACGGCTGAGGATGCCTGGCTGATACTCAAGATGGCCGTGGGCAAATGAGCGATAATTCATCTACCATTAACATCACTGCCAGTCGCCATTGCAGTTTCCTGCAGATAGTCTATAATAGCGGGCACGAAGGGCAGTAAAGACGTGGACACAGTGTTGCCGGTTTCTGCAAATCCATACCTATGGTTAGCGGCAGTAACGGTGGACTTACACACAGGGGGTCGCTGGTTCAAATCCAGTGCCCCACCGCACATATTTTATCGGCTAACCAGGTAAGGGAGGTATGTCCCTAATCATGAATGGTCAAATCCTCAACTGACTGTTTACCTGGAGCGAGGATTGGATTACTTCAGAGAGAAAAGAGGGTAGTGGAAGTATTCACGGAAGGCTTCGATGAAAAGCCTCCATAAAGCTTCTGTGGTAGTTGACGTCTGCTATCTTAGGCCTTAACTCGCTGGCGCAGGCGCTCCAGGATCCACATGCGGGCCAGCGTGGTCGGGCCAATGCCAAGCTCTCTCGCCTCTCTCCTGATCTCCTCCCACTTGTCTGCGGAGAGACGGACGGGAATGACCTTGTCCAAAGGTTTCTTGATTTCCACCTGGACAACCTCATCACTTGCGTCCCAAGCATTGCCCTGTTCGATTTCTTTTATTGCTTTATCGATATCTGCCATTTTACTTGCCTCCAGTTAATTTCTTATAAAGCTGCCTCTCACTATCGGTCATCTCCCTGGCTGTTGCTACCTTACAGTTACCGCCTCCCATGTTAACCAATACCACCAGGATAAATCTCCCGACTGCCGTCTGGCTGAA
>CAIYTC010000247.1 GCA_903929005.1 uncultured Dehalococcoidia bacterium
CAAGGATTTGCCCGATATCGATGCGCATTTCGAGGCTTTCCATGACACAGGCCTGGTCGAGCCGATAGTTGTTTCCATTCCCTTCGGCCACAACCGGGGAGCGTACTCGCATAAATGCCTGATGCCCATGCAGGGAAGTCTGGTGCTGGGCGGTGACAGAATCGAATTCCGGCGCACTGAAAGCTTTGCCATCATCGATGACCACAAGGGGTTTTACCCGTATGTGATGCAGTACGACTGGGTGACCGCCGCCGGCTACGACGAAAAAAGCCGCCTGGTCGGGTTCAACCTGACCGCTAACCAGTCCACGGACCCGGAGAAATACAACGAGAACTGCCTGTGGATGGATGGCAAACTGAACCTGCTGCCGCCGGTGAAATTCGACAGGCCAGGCGGGGTGGGTGGAGATTGGATAATACGCGACAGCTACGGTATGGTGGACCTGACCTTCAAGCCTGTTTCGATGGGTGCCATCGATATGAACCTGCTGCTTTTAAGGGTGAAATATTTCGGGCCGTTAGGCTATTGCAGTGGGACGGTTAAGGACCGCTCCGGAAACAGCATTGTTTTCAATCAGTACTTCGGCATGGGTGAGCAAAAATATATCAGGGGTTAATTAGCATGACTACAATTCTGGTTGCATTCTTTTTCCTGCTGCTGGGGATCTGCTGGGGGGCGCTATTGAACTGGTTGGCCGGGTCGGTGAACGAGGAAGGCGAGCTGCAGCTTAAAGCGCCGGTCTGCCCGAAATGCGGGGCGAAACGAAAGGTGAAGCACCTGCTGCCACTGCTGGGATTCCTCATAGCCCGCGGGCGCTGCGCGCAATGCAAAGAGCCGATTTCTGCCCGCATCCCGATAGTGGAATTTGTCACAGGCGCGCTTTTTGCGTTGCTGTACCTTAAGTACGGACTGGCCTGGGAACTCTGCATCCTGCTGGTGTACTCGTCTATCCTGATCGTATTATGCGTAACTGATATTGAGCATTTCATCCTGCCGAATATAGTCAACTACCCGGGGATGATAGTGGCCGCTGCCATTTCATTGGTGGTTATGCTGGCTCATTACAGGTTGCCGTGGGCTCTTTTCTTGGCCGGGAGCGGGTTTATGACGGCCTTCAATAACTATTTGCTGTCCGCTGTAGCAGGCGGACTGGCCGGCGCCCTGCTTTTATTCCTGGTTGTCCTCCTATCGAGGGGAGGCATGGGCATGGGGGATGTTGTGCTGGCCGGATTGCTGGGACTGATGGTGGGCTTCCCGCTCGTCTTTATAGCGCTGTTTGTCGGTATCGTGGCGGGTGGCCTGGTGGCCGCTGTCTTGCTGATTACCCGGCGGAAGGGTCGTAAGGATATGTTGCCTTTCGGGCCTTTCCTTTGCGTGGGCGGACTGGTAACCCTGCTGTGGGGCAAGCAGTTGCTGGGCTGGTACCTATCAGCTTAGCCCCCGCAGGTTCCCAGGTTTTATTTGATGAATGGCGCTTCCCAGATTGGAACCCGGCTGGTTTTATAGACCGTCCTCTGCTTCTCAACCTTGCGTTCCACCTGGTAGGGGACCCGGCGTTCCAGCGTCCTGGTAATGTTCTCCGTGACATTGTCCGTCCATATCCAGGAAGCGGAGTACCTGGCATTTTGCGGGATGGTGGGCGCTGCTATCACGATAGCGATGTCGCGGGCGCCGCGCGTATCGAACTCGATAGCATAGGCGCTTTCCCGGTTCATCCACAGGTCCGATTGCCCGCCCAGGAAACGGGCGAAATTGAACTTGATATTGGCCAGATTGAGCCAGTCCTTGAAGCCGGTAGCATCACCTTCTTTAGTGATCCAATTCGGCTGCACGGCGGGCGGTTGCAGGGGGTCCGGCGCCGAGATAAGCGGAGGCTGTAGGACTTGTCCCCGCGGCGCCATATCGAAAAGGCTGATTAAAGAGTATTCATAGTAATCCTGCTTATACAGGGCTATGCGTAGCTTCTCCTCTGTATGCGCGCCTGTGCCGGGCAGCCTGTAACCGTAATACCAGATGAACCTGTGGCCTTTAAACCTGAGGCTGGGATTGCTCCACACTACGCAGGGGATAAGCGCCTCCTCCCCGCAGATGGTTTTGACCACGGCTACGGTTTCGTCATAGGTTTCCGTGCGGTTTTCCGTTATATACACGGTCTCATAATATGTTTCCTGCACGGGTTGCTGCACGCTAACACAGGATGTAACGGACAGGACTATAGTGATAAGCCCCATGACAAGCAGGGCCCTGACGGGAGTGTTTAAGTGCGATCCAGTCAACCTGTCAACTCCCGGCCGGTAGGCGGAATTCTACAAAATTGAGTCATGCTAATTATGGTGGTGACAAGAATATTTCCCAGAAAGGCACCTGCCGGGTTTCGTAAAGGGTCTGCTGTTTCTGCGACGGATATGCAACCTGCCTGGCCACCTGGCGTTCTTTAGTAACGGGCCGGCAGGAAGTGATATTGCGTGACCAGGCTGCATCCACTGAGACCTTAGCATTCCAGATATTCTGTGGCCCACAGAGAATGATGCAGAATTTTTGGGCTTTGCCTGCATCCAGCTGAAATATTTGCGGGTTTTCCTGTTTTGACCAGAGGTAGGTCCGCCCACCCAGGAACAATGCCTGGTTAAGCTGGATATTGGCGGCATCCAGCCAGGAGTCTGATATTCCGCCTGCAGCGCTACCTGACGAAGTACCGGTTATCCATGTCCATTTAACCTGTCCTTTACCGCTGTCTCCGGCTACAGCGGGAGCAGGTGTTGAGAGGTTCCCGCCTTTAGTCGTATCGAGCACACTAAGCGTGGCCGATTCGTATTGGGGCTGCTTCCAGATGGAGATTATTAACCTTATATTATCGTACGGCGGTGACTGTGGAATATCGTAGGATAGATACCAGACGTTGGTTTTGCTGAAAAAAGCTATATTTGGCGAGTACCATGAATAAAATGGGGTCAACCCATATTGACCCGAGAGGGTTTCAATGGCCGTCTCGTTTTCCGTGTAAGTTTCGCTGACGTATGCGGTCCGGTAGGCTGTTTCCTCATAAGTGCTTGTTACCGGGTACTGCCTGGACACGCACGAAGCGAAGATGGCCAGCAAAGGGAGTGTCAGGAGCAGCAAATATAGAGTCTTCATATAAAATCAGCCCGGTACCTCTTTCTAATAGCATAGGTAGGCCAATGTAGAATGTCAAAATTACAGCGGGTTTAGTATGCGGGATACTGATGTAAGCCGCGGGCTATGTAAAAAAGCCGTGTCATGGTATATAATGCGGTGGAAATTGGTTAATGGTTAAAGGGGACGAATGATTATGTATAAAAGGTGTTTTGTTAGCCTGGTTGCTGTCCTGAACCTGGTATTAAGTATCCCGTTTTGCTCCTGTATGCCGCCCGGCAGCCAGCCGGCAATTGCGCCGGCGCTGCCTATTCTGGCGGTCAGGCCGGATAAGCTTGTTTTTACAGTCGAGCCCGGGCAGGGGCCAACGCTTGAGCAGGCCGTTGCAATCGTAAACCAGGGCGGCGGAATCATGAACCAGTCAATGAGCGATGATTCGCACTGGATAACACTGCTGCAGGCGGCAAACCAGGTGGGCGCCCTCGCCGTGAATGCCCTGGTTGCCGTGGACGCTACCGGCATGTCCCCCGGTTCCTACACGGGCATCATTATCATATCGGCAGACGGCGCCTTGAACAGCCCGGTTTACCTGCCGGTGTACCTCACTATCCTGCCGGGGGCCAACATCCCGCCCGATACGGAACCGGCGCCCGTACCTTCGGCAACACCTCCCGGGTCAGCGGCAATCGTCTGGTTAAACCAGAGCGAATTATACCGGTATTCCAGTGTTAATGCACTGGTTGTCAACGGCAGTGTAACCAACAAGGATAAATCATGGTACTTGAAGGACGTTAAAATCGTGGCCACCGGCAGCGGCGACAGCGTCACTATTGCGGACCGGATACCTCCCGGGGAAACGGTCATGTATAACCGCTATATACCCAGCTTTCAGAAGCAGGAG
The DNA here is from genome assembly GCA_903929005.1 of uncultured Dehalococcoidia bacterium. Taxonomy (GTDB): domain Bacteria; phylum Chloroflexota; class Dehalococcoidia; order GIF9; family UBA5629; genus CAIMUM01. The sequence continues at coordinate 4,016 of CAIYTC010000247.1, forward strand.
GTCACCCTGAGCTACACGTGGTACCGGCCTTAGCCCATACACTGGCATAACAGGCGGCGTATCCGCCTCAACCGTTGGTAGTAGTCCATCATCCGCAGGGACTACTACCTTTTTATTACCTTAAACCATACCCGTAAGATGCGCCATACCATACTCGCTGCCGCCGGTACTTATAGTACTAAGGTCACAGACAAAACAGTACCGATGGGCTATTGTATTAGCAAGCGTAGCCCTTTAGAATTAGGGTGTAAGAAAGATCAGGAGTAGAAAAATGAGTGCCATGAAATCGATTATAGGAACAGTAAAAACAGATTGGAAGGCACAGGTTCTATTCTGGTCAATGATGGTATGCGGATTGCTGATTGTCTGCTCGATAATTTTAGCAATGCGAATGATTTGAATCTCTGCGGTTCTCCTCCCACGGCAGGGGGCGCCGGGCGCGGCGTTGAAACAGG
>CAIYTC010000248.1 GCA_903929005.1 uncultured Dehalococcoidia bacterium
CGTCATTGCGGTGAGCCACAGCTGCGAGCCCAAGGCGTGGCAGCCGAAGGTCATGGCAATCCAATCGCCCGGCGCAAGTTACGTACGGGGGTAGATTGCCGCGTCGCCTGCGGGCTCCTCGCAACGACGTTTTTGGGGGCGGGTCCTTGCAATGACGTTTTTGGGGGCAGGGTCCTTGCAATGACGTGGGGGCAGGGTCCCTTTTCCGCTCGTCATTGCGGTGAGCCACAGCTGCGAGCCGAAGGCGTGGCAGCCGAAGGTCATGGCAATCTGTCCGTCAATGACGTTTCTGGGTGGGGTTCTTTGCAAGGACGTTTTGGGGAGCGGCTTCCCGGGAGAAAATGCCGATAATTATTACGAGGAAGGGTATCGCCGCAATACGTATATCGGGGAATGCATTGGTCCAGTAACACAACCATATCGCCCCTATCACGTCTTCGGAAGGGACAAACCAGCCCCGGTGTGAATCATTGCTGTTGTTCCGATTGTCCCCGAGCACAAAATACGAGCCGGCCGGCACGGTAATTTCAGCTAAATTGTACCCGGGCGGCTCCTGGAGATAAGGCTCGCTAAGCGGCTGGCTATTTACGAACACCAACCGGCCTTTGACCTCAACTGTGTCGCCGGGTAAAGCTATAATCCGTTTGATATATTGTGTTGAATACTCGGGAAAAAAGGGGTTGGCCAGCAGCGGGTGACCGCTGCCCGGAGAATAAAAGGCGATTAAATCCCCCTGTTTGGGCGCCTCAAAAAGATAGGAAAGCCTGTTGACGAGAATATAATCTCCCTCCCGGTAGGCAGGCTGCATGGAGACATCGAAAACCTCAAATGCCTTCAGCGTTAGCTGAAGGCCCAGGATAAGTACCACTACGACAAGCAGCGTGAGCGCGTACTCAAGTATTATTTTCATGTGGAACTACCCCCGGCAAAACCGGTGAAGCATTGGATAGCGGTTTGCTGATAATATAACGGATAAACGGGTGAAAAGGTTTAGCTTATCCGCCCGGTCAGGCAGCCTTTTTCTGGAACTTGCTTATCCGCCGGTCGGTTATCGACTCGACCAGCCAGGGAAATAACCTCTTCATGTTGTAGGTAAACCTGGTCCCGGAACCGGGCAGGATCATGAAATTGCCCTTCCCCATCCCCTCTAACACGGCCCTGGCTACCTCACCGGCTGTCATGACTTTCGCCGTTGCCGAGATGGCCTTCGTCTCCTCCGGCTTGATTTTGCCCGCCCTCTCCAGCATGGGCGTATCCACGTCAGGCGGACACAATACCGATACAGTAACGTCAAAGCGCTTCATTTCGCTCCTCAAAGCTTCAGAGAAGCCTATGACGGCGAACTTGGAAGCGCTATAGGCGGTCATGCCAAAGACGCCTATATAGCCGGCTACCGACGAAACGTTGACTATATAGCCGTGGCTTTGCTTTAAATACGGTAACAGGTTGGAGATGGTATTCCAGGTGCCGTAAAGGTTCACCCGCATTATCTCGTCATACTTTTCAAAGGGTATATCTTCGAATTTCTGCGGAAAGGAAACGCCGGCGCTGTTGATTAATATATCAGGCGGAGCGAATTCCTTGACCGCCCTGGCCAGGGAGTCCGCAACCTGCTCCCGGTCAGATACATCCACTTGAACAGAGGTAAAACGCTGCTTTTCTGAGATGCGTTTTGCTTCGATCTGCTTAATGGCAGTTTCAAGCTGGCCCAAACGCCGGGCCATTATCAGTACGTCGGCGCCCCTGGCAGCCAGCATCTCGGCACAGGCCAGGCCGATACCGCTGGAACCCCCGCTGATATAAGCCGTTTTGCCCGCGAAATCTTTGATCTTCATCTTTGTCAGCTCCCCTTTAAGTAAATCGGCAATCCCGCCTGTTGCAGGATTGCCGATATTATTTCCTTATCCTTGAATTGAATCCTCAGCCAAGGTCTACCAGGTTCTTCATCCCGGCACGCAGGCGGGAGAGCTGTATAAAGTGCGTCGGGTTGATGAAAAGCTCGGTGAGGTTGGAGATTTCGTCAATGGTGGCGCCCTTCTTGAGCAGGTAAAGCAGGTACTGGAAGGAGTCCTTGCCCCCGTAACCAACATGCTGCGCGCCCAGAAATTTCCTGGTTTTGGCGTCATAGATAATCTTCTGGTACCCGGATAGGTCCGGCCACTGGTGGGCAAATTCCATGGTACCTTCGCACAGCGGCAGCGGCAGCCAGTTCTTGTAGCCCTGTATGGGCATCCTGACCACGAAAACCTGGCCGACTTTCTCTTTGGCCTCCTTCTCGGTCATGCCTACCCAGGTAGTCTCGTAGAAAGTGTGCACGGTGTCGGCGAAAAGTTCCGTTTCAAATTCAGCCGGGTCTCCCAGGATGTTCTTGGCAGCTAACATGCCGCCCTGCCGGGCCTTCCACATCTCCATGACGCCGCCGGTGATGTCGCCGCTGGCATAGATGCCGGGCACATTGGTGGCCATATGCCTGTCGATGATTATCTCTTTCTTGGGACCGGTCTTGACGCCCAGCGGAGTTACCAGCTCCGACCGCGGCGTGCAGCCGGTCCCCAGGTAAACGAGGTCAGCCTTGATGACCTTTTCCTGGCCATCCTTGCCTTTAACGGTGACGGATTTCACGGACCCGTTGCCGTTGATTGAGGTCAGTGTGGTCTCATCCATGACGGGCAAACCCCTGATCTGCATCATGCGCAGGGTGTAATCCCGCACATCATCGTCGATGGGGAACTGGCTGAGCGCCGGGGCCATCTCAACCACCGTGGTATTGCAGCCGACAGCGTTGAAAAAGCAGGCCCAGGGCAGGCCGCTCTTGGATGCCCCTACGACCACCACGTCTTTGGGCTCATAATCCAGCTCAAGGAAGTTGGCATAGGTGTAAACGCCTTTGAGTTCCTTTCCAGGGACATTGGGCACTGAGGGACCGGCGCCGGCGGCCACGATGATATTTTGGGTCTTGAACTCGCCTTTGCCCTCCACTTTGACGGTGTGGGGATCTATGATGGATGCGCGCTGGTTGATCAAAAACTGCAGCTTGAGCTGTTCCTTGCTCTGGTGGAACATGAAATCGAAGACATACTCACGGCCGATTAAATAGTCCCTCAGTATGGGGAGTATCTCCACCCTGCCGTTCTTGCGGGGGAACTTGGGCCAGTACTCCTTCTTGTCCCAGATGCGCGCCTTGTCCAGTTCAACCGCTATCTCGTAGAGGTAGTGGTGCAGCACACAGGCGTTCTTGCAGCACTTGCCGCCCAGGTGGTTGTCCATCTCGACGGTGAGCTGGTTGCCGCCCATGGCACGGAAATACGAGGAGCCGAACCGGCCCGAAGCGCCGCCGCCGATAAAAATAGCATCCCATTCCAGGGTGGTGGCATCGTAATTGTCGTAAGGCCTTCTATTGTCATAAAAAGTAGTCATCTTTTACTCCTGCAGCTAAATCGATTACCGGGTCAGTCCTTCAGGACATGGGTGACGGTGCGTATGCAGTCCAGCTTATGGCAGGCCGTCTCCATTTTTTCACCGTCGCGAAAGGCCAGGCCAAAATTGTCCTTGTTCAGCTTGACCTTGCAGACAAAGCACTTCAGCTTCCCGGCCACCAGGTTATCCCAGACCCCCAGGTATTGCAGGTGATCCTTGATCTCTGTTTGATATGATTGCAGACGCATTTTATGCCTCCCGTTTAATGTGCAAAATCGCTTGATTCTATTTTACAAAGAACCTCGGCCTGATCCTCGTCCAGAAAGATGGGCAAGCCATAACTTTGGGATTCTTCCCAACTATTTTCTCGGCCGTCTTCATGGCTTCGGCAAAATCCCTAACCGGCGTACA
>CAIYTC010000249.1 GCA_903929005.1 uncultured Dehalococcoidia bacterium
CCTTGATAATTTATGTCTTGCCTTAAGCTGCACCTTTTTGTTAATGTGAAGTAAAAGTTGCCTGCATTGTGAATATGTAGTAGTATTTGATTGTGATTCATGTTTAATCAGGGAAAGGTTGTCGTTTCTCAGGTTAATTGACCACCCTGTCTCAAGTTAATTGTACACCCATATTCTCAAGTTAATTGTACACCCCCGGGTGCACTATTTGGTTAAATATTACACAGTAGCCACCTCCTTTTCAAGTACCCTTTCAGGACGCAGTAGTGACCTATAGCTTTTACCGGTCAGGGTGATGATGTGAGATGAGCTGATCAGGCGGTCAAGGGCGCTTTCGGCTATGACAGGGTTGGGAAACAGAGGATACCAGTCTTTAGGAGAGCGGTTGGCGGTGATGACCATAGACCCGTGGCGGTGATGGCTGTCAATGAGTTCGTAGAGGTCTTCGGCCTGCAGCTTGGTAAATTCCTTCAGTGCGAAGTCGTCTATTATGAGTAAGTCAGTCTTCAGGTAGCGGCGCAATCGTTTCTCCCAGGTGTCATCGGCTCTGCCTCCGCCCAGGTCCGACAGCAGCCGGTTAGATTTGGTGAACAAGACGTTATAACCATGGCGGCAGGCCTGGTGCCCCAGTGCCTGTGAAAGATGGGTCTTGCCCACTCCGACAGGGCCGCAGAAGACTACTGATTCTTTGCGCTCAATAAACTGGCAGGTGGCCAGGTCATGGATGTACCGCGTAGGCATTTTAGGATTGAAATTGAAGTCAAATTGCTCAAGGCTCTTCTCTTCTTCAAAATAGGCCATGGTGATGCGCCTGGCCATCTTCTTATTAGCCCGCCGCTGCACCTCATCCTCCAGCAGAAACTCCAGGAACTGTGTGAAGCCGAGGTTCTCCTTTTGTGCCTGGCTCAGACGCAAATCAAGCGTATTGAGCATGCCTGTGAGCTTGAGTGCCCGCAGTTTATTTTCCAGATGATGAATGTCAGTCATACAATTCTCCTTTTACTCTATAAGCTAAAAAGTTCTTCAGATCCGTGCAAGAAAGCACCGGAGTCTCGCTCCGGCTCAAAGAGCAGCAGTTTCTGGTCCAAGTTGTTCTCCAGGATATTCTTCACGGTGCGGTAGCGTGGATCGCCAAAGGCATTGGCACGGGCACAGGCAAGCTCCAGCCTGGCCTGCCCATACTTCTCCTCCAGGTGAATGATGCCCTGGCATTGGCGTAAATGATGCAGGGCGTGTTCTTGTAGCAGTGCCGCCACTGCCTGACCTGTAGCGGGACCGATACGGAAGGCCTGTGCGCGGCACCAGTCGGGATTACGCCGGAAGAAGGCTGATTTCTCCGGCGGATAATCATTCCAGTCGGTTATACGCCGTCCCTTGATACCTTTGACATGCGCCTTCACCAGTTCATTGTTTAAATAAACCTCAACCACTTTACTTCCGGACTGTACATCCACGGTTCTGCCGGCATACCGGTAAGGTACTGAGTAAAGGGTTCCGTTTACCTGGATATGGCAATCGCGGGCTACTTTAGCCTGGCTCCAGCTTACTATCTGGAATGGCGTGGCTGGCAGGGGCTTCAAATGTCCCTGTTCAGCTAAACGGAACTGTGCCAGCGGTTGCTGATGGATTGTTCCGTGATCTCTCGTACCAGCCACTTTCAAACACCACTGCAGCGCTTGCTCGTTCATCTCCTCAAGGCTGGTAAATTCCCTGCCTGACCAGAAGCTGTCCCTGATGTAAGGTATCATCCGCTCCACGCGTGGCTTATCCTTGGGTTTGCCGCTTCTGGCAGGGTCGATAATAGCCCCGTAGTGATGTGCCAGCTCCGCGTAGGCCTGGTTCAACCTGGGGTCATACAGGTCAGGCTTGATTACCCCACTTTTTAGATTATCAGGGACTATTCTCTCAGGCACTCCTCCAAAGAACTCAAAGGCGCAGATATGGCATGTGAGCCACCGTGTCTTATCCAGCCTGGTAACCACGCAGGTAAACATATGGCGGCTACAGGATAGTATCATTGCAAAAACCCACAGGCGAATCCTTTTACCGCTGCGGGGATCCTGCCATAACCCAAGATAACCGAAATCTATCTGGGCTTCCTGGCCGGCGGGAGGGTCATCCCTTCTGACGGTGACGCGCGGCTGCTTCCATATATCACTCAGAAAGCAGTTAAGATAGCGGTAGAAGCTGGCACATGAAACTTTGATGCCTTTCTCATCACGCAACCGTTGCCAGATCGTCCTGGCTTTGGTGGTGGATAGGGCTTCCCTGATATCTGCCTGGAAGGGCAGCAGCAGGGCAAATGCCTCGGAACGGGTTGCCGGATCGGGTGGTCCGGGCAGCACCTCCTTCAGAAATGACTTCCAGTCCTGTGCCGGCGTTGGGTCACCTTGATGATATCCTCTGGCCTCGGCAGCATAAACGTATTTACGCACGGTGCCCCGGCTTACTCCGAGGCTTCTGGAAATGGCGCAAATGCTTCTCCCTGCCTGCCAGTGTTCCAGGATTTCTGCGATGTCACGCACTATAAACCTCCTTCTTGCCATGGACTCAACCTCCTTTTCCAAGTTGAGCCAATGATGATGCGTTTTAGGTTTAAGTGCACCCGGGGGAAACGCGGGCTATCAGGGGTGGTCAATTAACGCGAGAATCAGGGTGTTCAATTAACGTGAGAAATTGTGTAAAAAGTGCTCATTTACCGTGAGACGTGACATCCAAGGCAGCCTATATACGGTGAAATAACCAATTATAGAACTGAAAAAGGAATATGGAGAGAGCCATTTACAGTAGAGCAGGAACAGAAAATAAATGATTTAATCAACAAGATAAAGGGGATAATTAAAGGCGATGTTAAGCCTGTAGTATCTAACGCCTTCCCTGAGAAATGCCGTCAATGCGGGTTTTCTTGGTACTGTAGGGTTAAGTCTGTCTAATATCAACTGTATTCGTTCAATCAAGAGACCTTCTTTTTATCCGCTTTTTTAATTTCATGCCCATATGTAAAGTTGCTGCAGATATCTATAAAAATGCGGATAAAAGTAAAGAAAGCTAATTACGAATGAATTTCGTCAATAGCGTGGAAACTTTATCGTTTTGAGAGAGACCTCTTGTGACAGGGCCTATATAGCG
>CAIYTC010000250.1 GCA_903929005.1 uncultured Dehalococcoidia bacterium
CTGCGGTTTCACCTGACAGGGACACTGCTTGCCTGTATCTGGGGCGCAGTCATTTTCGTCATCAACGGCACATTCTTCTGCTGGCTCATGCCCATACTGACCGGCCTTGCGCTTTCCATCCCCATGTGCGTCATCAGCAGCAAGGCAAGCTGGGGGCGGGCCTTGCGCAAAAAGGGATTCCTGCTTATCCCCGAGGAAATACAGCCGCCGCAGGAGCTGCAATGGCTGGAGGCATGCCTTAAGGAGCTTGAAAAACCGCCACTGGCGCTTGCCGCTCCGCTCTCCCGCGGTTTTGTCCGGGCCGTTTCTGAGCCCATTGTTAATGCCCTGCATTTGAAAATTACCCGCAGCAGAAAAGTCACATCCGCCATTTCCGAACGCCGACAGGAGATTACGAACAAGGCCCTTGAGCTTGGACCCGAAAGCCTCTCAAGGAATGAAAAACGCGAACTGCTTGCAGACCCCGCCTGCATTGCATCGCTTCACAGCATGGTGTGGCAGCTATCTGACGCAAACCTGGCCAGGAAGTGGGGAATCGAGTAGGGCTTGTATAAAACCCCTGCCTACGCTGCAGGTTGCACGGGCCGGCCGGGGATTATACCCTCTCAAGGCCCCCCACTCGAACCACGGACATGGATACCTGCTATGGCCATGGCGTTGAACCCCCAAAAGCCCGCCTTGTAAAAATTTGGCTTTTGCATGTTTGGCTCCCCGGCGCAGACACATCTGGGAACGGGCAAGCGCCTATACACCTGTGGGACAGAGGCTGCTGACCAGCTGATTATCGGATAACGTAAAATATTTTTCGCACAATTAGATTGAGGAAGGGTCCTCAAACCGGTAGTGAAGTAATGAAGGCCAATTCACAACACACTACCCAGAAGGAGGACCCATGAGCAAAGATAGCACGAAAAGCAGCCCAGGCAAGATAATTCAAATCAACGAGGAGCAAATAAAGGATCATTTAGGGCAAATGGTCCGGGGAACAGTAGAAGAGACGCTCAATGCCATGCTTGAGCAGGAAGCCCAGCAACTGATCTGTGCCGAGCGTTATGAACGAACAGAGGGGCGTAAAGACACCCGAGCAGGCCATTATAACCGGGGTCTTGAGACCCGGGCCGGGAAGGTCAATTTAAAGATACCGAAGCTGAGGCAGCTGACATTTGAAACAGCAATTATAGAGCGGTATAAACGTCGGGAGGCTTCTGTAGAAGAAGCTTTAATAGAGATGTATCTGGCTGGGGTATCGGTGCGGCGGGTTGAAGATATAACAGAAGCATTATGGGGAACGAAAGTCTCATCGGGCACGGTGAGTAATTTAAACAAAAAGATATACGGTACAATAGAGCAATGGCGCAATCGGCCGATTAAAGGCAGTTACGCCTTTATTTATGTGGATGGCATCAGCTTAAAGCGCAGCTGGGCAGGAGAAGTCCTCAATATATCGGTACTGGTCTGTATTGGCGTTAATGCTGAGGGCTGTCGAGAGATCTTAGGGGTTGCAGAAGGAGCCCGAGAAGACAAAGAGAGCTGGCGGGCATTTTTGAGATACCTGAAACAACGAGGTCTTTCTGGCGTAGAGCTGATTATATCTGATAAAAGCCTGGGTCTTGTTGAAGTAGTAGGAGAGTTTTACCCAAAAGCGCAGTGGCAGCGCTGTGTGGTTCATTTTTACCGCAATGTGTTCACGGTGACCCCCAAGGGCAGAAGAAAAGAAGTGGCGGCAATGCTCAAAGCCATACATGCCCAGGAGGACCGGAGCGCTGCGCGGCAGAAGGCTGCAGATGTCGTGAAAAAGCTTGAAAAGATGCGTTTAGGGAAAGCCGCCGGTATTGTTCGAGACGGCATAGAAGAAACGCTTTCTTATATGAATTTCCCTCGGGAGTTCTGGAGACGCATCAGGACAAATAATCCCCTGGAAAGGATTATGCGGGAGATCAGACGGCGGACCCGTGTCGTCGGCAATTTCCCTGATGGAGAATCAGCACTGATGCTGGTCGCGGCCAGGCTCAGGCACATAGCCTCAACAAAGTGGAGCACCAAACTGTATCTCAATATGAAACGAATGACGGAAATAGATTCTGAAGTTGCCTGACAATTGCCGGGTGAGGATCACTTCCCAAAGTGCGAAAAAATATTGACACTACCTAGGTGTTTAAGCGCCTGCCGACAGTTAAAATAACCGATGAATGCAAGAATCATAAAAGCAAAAGCCCAGCCATGAGATGCAGCTCATGAGAAGGGCTTTTTTATTAATCATCAGTGTGTGTTTATGGAGCGCTTACACTTGTTTGAGGATCGGGCTGGAGCAGCTCACGGACTGTGTGCCGGAGAAACAGCAGCAGTGCCAAGCATCGAGTTAGAAGCGGAAGGAGCGGTTTTATAAATGAAGCAACAATTTGTTCATTAAAAGTAATTAGTTTTTTTGAGTGGTAATGATTTGATAGAGAGAAAGGTATGCATCGGCCACTTTATCAATGGAAAAATATTCTTCGGCATCCATTCTTGCCTGTTTGCCGAGTCTACAAACAAGATCATGGTCAGTCAGCAGTTTGGTAAGTGCCAGACTTAAAGCCGGAACATCATCGGGAGCTATCAGCAAACCGTTACAGCCGTCCTGAATGATGTCCGGAATTCCCCCCACGGATGTGGCGATGATTGGGAGGCCGCAGGCCATTGCTTCAAGTATCACGTTGGGCACGCCTTCTGACCGTGATGGAAGGACAAAAAACGAGGCTTTCTTGAGATAGTCGACAGGATCGGCACAGGCGCCGGCAAAGACTGTCTGCCCCGCGACGCCAAGGGCTTGTGCTGTTTCCTGCAAATGTTCCATGAGAGGTCCGTCGCCGACAACCGTGCAGGTGGTCTTGAGGCCCCGGGAGTTCAGCTCGGCAATGGCCTTCAGCAGCACATCGACTCCCTTCATATGGTCAAGCCTGCCGATAAAAAGGATGCTGCGGGATGATGCCAGCGGTTGCTCCGGCGTGCTAAAAACAGACGTGTCGACGCCGTTGCGAATGGAAACGATCTGCTCACGGCTGAACCCGGCACCCAGCGCCTCTTCGGTCGACTGGCTGCACAGCGTGATGATGCGGTCGGCCTTGCGAATGAAACGGAGCATCAGGCCTCCCATCAACCCCTGCTGCAAAAGCAGAAAATCACTGAGGGGTCCGGTTGCCGATACACGGATAACCACTTTTTTCCTGAAGAAATATTTCATGATGACGGCTGCCGGGGAATGAAAACCCTGCAGAATATAGCAGTGAAGAATGTCGTACGTATGGCGTTGCTTAATCATAAAATACAGACATGACAGGAAATAACTGATGCCGAAAAGCTTGCCCCACGGCATCGTGCGAATGGCTCGGAATACCGGTACTCCCTGCAGCATTTCCCCGGACTGCTGCTTGGGGAAATATCTTGTGAGAACACTCACGGGAATGCCTCGCTGTCTCAGACGACGGCATAAAAGTAACGCCTGATGCTCTGCGCCTCCATGAAATGGATAGAAAAATGAGATAACTGCAAGAACCTTAGGTTGCATGGTTATAGATGCCGGTGATGATATTCAGATAGCGCTGCACAACGATATCAAGAGAATAGTGCTGTGTTATATGTTTTCGTGCATTTGCACCAAGACGTTTCCTCAAAGCAGTATCTTCGATGAGATACTGTATTGCTGCAGCAAGTTCTGTAGCATCTTCCGGACGCACCAGGATGCCATTGTTGCAGATGCTGAAAGCAGCAGGCTGAGACTGACGGGTGGCATCAGGATCCAGCA
>CAIYTC010000251.1 GCA_903929005.1 uncultured Dehalococcoidia bacterium
GCATACGTTCTACCAGGAGATGGGAGTTCCTTCATATAAGATGCTTCCTGCTAATAAGTTCGAGGATGCACACCATTACCTGGCCAATATGTGGACCATTAGTTTCCCTGGTGTTCCTGTTCCAGAGATATTGCAGTTCCGCAATCAGGCGACGATGTTTTAGGCTTAAATGCGATGCAGCCCGGGCGCCCGGGCTGCATCGCATTTAAGTGTTCAACCATTGGGGGAAAAACAGCTATAAGATATAACCCACCAGATAGCCCCATCCGAAAGCGAGTTTCTTCAGGTGTAGTTCAGGGACTTCTGCATTGACGGGAGCATCATCTCCCCCAATAGCATCGGTCAATGTCTTTGCCCATCCAGCCAGGTTGCTTACAAGTGCATACACCAAGTCGCCGTCCGATGCTGTGTTTCGGTCGTCGATGTCGAACGAACTGTCTGCAGCTGCAGAGCCATTCGAGTTCACTGAAGGGTAAAGATAACGGGTAACCACACCAGCTCGGGTGTCAGCGAAATAGTCGTGGCTAAGCGTTCTTATGGCCATTTATGCGGCGCCTTTCGGCAATTGAGGATTCTGCGTTTTCTTAGAGGTATCAACGATAATCTGCGCAGCTTCCTCGAGCATTTTTAAGATAGTATCCTGATCCCAGCCGGCGGATTCGGCCAGCTTTTCCATGATCATTTTGTAAATAACCACGGCATAGGCAAACACATTAGCAGCATACCCAAGGATTGCGAAAACGGTTTGCCAGGGATCAGAATTTGATAACACAGCATTGTAACCTCCCCAGATCACAGCAAGGATGGTGGAAGTTACAAATACAACGATGATCGTCACCCTGGGATCAAGAGTAGCTTTCTTTTCCTTGACCAGGTACAACTTTACGAGTTGCGCAATCACCATCGCGATGACACCCAGGATAACCAGTTGAGCCTGGGTTAATGCAGGGGTGGAACCAATATTGAGCATTGCATCCTCCTCAAAGAAGTATGAAGTTTTCCGGCATGATTATACACTAATTTGGACATTCATAGAACACCCGTTCTATACAATCTTGTTGAGCTCAGATTCGAGTTCTGTGTCCAATGGTAAGCAGCTATGCGGACAGCCGGTTTGAGTCGCAAGAGCTGATCGCTTTTCGATATTACGGCGTATCACTGTCATCATTCTACCGATCTTGCCCTGCCAGTATTTGTCGCGAGCAATGGCCTCCTCCCTCAATCGGTCGATAGTTTCCTGGAGTCTATTCTGCTTTAGCTCCATCCCATCGATACGTCCAGTGAGATTTTGTACCATTGCAGTGTTAGCTTTGGCAGTAGTTTCGGCAGACTGAGCAAGTGCTTTGATCGTATTCCCTTCGGCATCATCCTCGGTTTTTTTGGCATTGGCATTGTTCACCTTAGCCTCAGCCAGTAGTTTTGCATTTTGAGCCCTCGACGTGAGCAAGGCAACAATCATGCCGGCGATACCACCACCACCCAGGATTATCCCGAATAGCAGTATAAGATTATTGATGGCTTGACTGTTGATTGCCTGGCTCGTCATAGTTCTATCCCACCCTCTCCATGCAACCGAGATTGACCCACCGGCGATCAGCAAACCTGCCCCAGTTGCCAGATTTCTCGATGATTGCTACCTTGTCAGCATGTTGGTGCTGGTTGCCTGGTAAAGAAAGATCAACGCCATACAGCCATTCAGCGAACGGCGCCGCTGGATATGTTGAACCCGGCCCTGTACGAACAGTAAGACATTTTATATTGTTCGCAACCTGCCACACTTCACCTGGAACTGCCGGTGGATTAACGACCGGTGGAACAGGCATGATGCCAGGCAATATAGGCATGGGTCCGCCCTTGAACATCCAGTTAAAGATGTCGTCGCGGTCGATGATGGTGAAATCCAGGGGGAACCCGATCTCTTTCACGATCACATCCCCGCCAAACTGCCAGGCTACCCAGGTAGGGAAGCGTGGGTCTTTGGGGAACTGCAGAGCATTGGCTTTGGCATGCAGCTCTGCATAGGTCTTTGGCCACAGGTCAGGAGTATCCTTGTCCCACCCGTGTGGATAACTGGCACCCCACATCCAGCTTTCTTTGAGCCAATCGATCATCGGCAATGAGTATGCGTCTGTGAACCATGGGCCAGTATAGTTGAGATACGGCCTGGCGGTCTTAGATTTGACGCGCATTGCCATACTGTGATATTGCGTGGATATGTAGCTGGGAGCTGCCTGAGTCCAGGAGTAATACTCCTTTCGCTCTTCAGCATCACCAGATAGGCAGTCAGGACCGTTAGTTTCTCCGTCCTTGACAAGCGCATCCCCCTGTTTGTTCGCGTCGTATCCGGTAACCCAGTACCTGTAAATCCCAAATGACGCGCCACACTTGCGAAAGATTTGCGCCTGTGGAGATGTCTCGGGATCAACGCCGGTGACATATCCACCACGCATGATAAACGCTTCAACTCCGTTCGCCATCATCTCTCGTACTTTGGCTTCGGATATAACCTTGAACGCACAATCGGTAACAATGTGGCGCGTCATTTTGTCCAGCCTCTCTCTTTGGAATCTTACCCGTCAGAAGGTGGCGGAGTGGCCGGGGTGAAGGTAGCAACAGCAGCAGCTAACTCACTGGTCTTTGCGGCCAGGTTGTCAGCGAACTGTTGCGCCAGGGAGTTATCGTTCCCGATCTCGGCTTCGGCATCAGCAAGCGCCTGGGCCTGATCAGAGATGCCCTTGAGTAAGGTGACAGCCGATTCCATAACGGTTTCGGTTTGTGCGACCTGAGCGGTCAAAGCGTCAAATTGCGTGGTCATGTTATCCTCCAGATTGTTAATGTCCTCTTCGAGCTTCGCTTGCTCGGCGAGGATTTGGTTTTGCCCAGCTATGATAGTTTGCTGGTTTGTGATGATGCTGAAC
>CAIYTC010000252.1 GCA_903929005.1 uncultured Dehalococcoidia bacterium
CTAAGTACTTGTACCTTTCCACCAGGTACTTGCCCTTGCGGTACATGCGGTGGCGGAAGCGCTGCTCCTTGTGCTCGCGGAAATTCTCGCCGCTGGCTACGCTGGCGAACTCCCTGAGCATGCAGCCGTCCCAGCGGCGGTAGCGTTCGCCGCCCTTCAAGCTGAGCGCCATCTCGTCCTGTACGTCGAAGCACACGCAGGTGGGGCAGACCATCACGCAGGAACCGCAACTGAAGCAGCTCTCCGATTTATCTTTGAATAGCGGGCTTTCCCAGGTAGCGTCCAGCAGCGCAGGTATCTCTTCCTTCTTCATCTTGAGTGATACCTGGTACTTCTTTTCAGCGTCCTTGCGCACTTTGTCGCGCTTCTCCAAATCGGCCGGGGCGGCGTCTTTGGTTTTAGCCTTGTTAATGAGGGTATGGCCCTGGTTGGTGCCGACCGTGACGAAATAGTCATTGCCCAGGTCGGTCAGCATCAGGTCGAAGCCTTCTTCCGTGACATTAGTGCCCATGCTGGCAGCGAAAGCCTTGGGGTTGGGCGACAGGCAGTCCACACCGATGATAACTGAACTGTTCCTCTTGAGGAAATAGTTGGGGTCAGGCTCCTTGCCGCCGTAAACGGCGTCGAAGAGCAGTATTCCCCGGATATCGAATGGATGCACGCCGATAATGCACAGCGGCTTCTCAGCAACCACCGGTTCGACTTTGGGGGTAGACCCGGCCTCGTATTTCAGCACCGTTTCCGTCTGCGGGAAGAAGTACTTCTTGGGCGGCAGCAGGGATATGTCGTAATCAAGGCGAAGCTCGGCGGCGGCTGCCAGAGGGCCGAAATTGAACTTGTTGTCCTGTGCCTTGATGCCAATGACCTCCCCGGCGGACTTCGTCTTGATCAGGTCATCGACGAAGATAGCCAGGTCCTTCCTGGAAATCACCCGGTTCTGCATACACAACTCCTTCAGCTTATTTTATTAGGTTCGGATCAGGCTTTGCAGCATATTTACATATGTTCATAAATAATTGCCGGATTCGCGCAATAAACCTATTCAGTTAAATGTGTTTTTCACAAAGGTCAACGGGAAAGCTGCTTAACTATGCCGCCGCCGGAGTCCCTTACGGTAATTTCCAGCGGCAGGCTGCCGGGCAGTGTGTGGGTAGAGCAGGACATGCAGGGGTCGTAGGGCCGCCAGGCCATCTCCACCTGGTTCAGCAGTGATTCGGGTATATCCTGGCCCGGCTTGATAAGCGCCTCGGCGGCCTTTTTGATCGACATGAAGAGCGCTGCCTGGTTGTTGGTGGTGCCTACGATAAGGTTGCATTTCTTGATGCAGCCCTTTTCGTCTGCCACGTAATGGTGGGTCAGTGTGCCGCGGGGAGCTTCCACGATGCCAACGCCCTCGGTGGGCTTGCCGGTGGGGATATTCCTGATGTTGGGACCGGTTATCTCCTTGTCCTGTGCCAGCTCCAGCAGCCTTTCGGCGGCGTAAAGCATCTCAATCAGGCGCGCCCAGTGTGTGGCCAGCGTATGGTGCACCGGCTTGCCTCCCAGCGTTGAGTACATATTTTCGTATTCGGCCTGTGCCAGGGGCGTTGCCATGCCGTCGGCGGCATTCAGGCGTGAGAGCGGCGTGGCGCGGTAAACGCCGCTGTCCTTGCCGTCAGTGAAGCCCTTCCAGCCCACTTTCTTGAGGAAGGGGAACTTGGTATAGCTCCAGGGTTCAACATGCTCGGCGATGTGGTCGAGGTATTCATGCGGGGAATATTTGACGAATTCCTTGCCCGCCGGGTCGACCACCCTGACCTTGCCGTCGTAAAAATTGACCTTATTCTTAGCGTCCACCATCCCCATGTAGTAGGTCTGGTGGGTGTAAGCGTCGCTCACTATCATATCCACATAGGCCTTGTTCTTGAGCACGATGTCGCCGAAGACCTTGATGGATAGCTGCGCGAAGGCCACGTCGCGTTTGGCGATCTCCTCTATCTTCTGCCTTTCCTCCTCGCTGATGCGCTTGCTGACGCCGCCCGGCAGTCCGAAGACCGGGTGTATCTGCCTGCCGCCCACGGCCTGGATTATCCAGTGGTTCTCCTTGCGCGTGTTTAGCACCTTCCCTGCCAGGTCCAGGCCGACCTTGGCGATCACGCCGAGGATATTGCGCTGGGCTACCGGCGCATCGGGGCCCATGATAAAGTCCGGCCCGCCCAGAATATAAAAATGCGTGGTGTGGTCGGTGACATAGAAGGCGCTGTAAAGCAGCTCGCGCAGCTTTTTGGCTGTGCTGGTGGGTTCGGTGTGGAACATATCGTCCAGCGCCTTGGTGGCTGCCATGTGGTGCGCTTCGGGGCACACGCCGCAGATGCGCTGGGTTATCTGGGGCATATCCTCGACCGGGCGGCCTTCGCAGAATTTCTCGAAGCCGCGCAGCTCGGGTATCTGCAGGTAAACGTTGGCCACGCTGCCGTCGTCATTGAGGAAAATGGTAATCTTGCCGTGGCCTTCCAGCCTGGTGATGGGGTCGATGACTATCTTTCTCATGGACTGACCCTCGCGCGCCTGAGCATGGAGTCGGGCAGGCTGTAGCGGTAGGCGTAGCCCGCCGGGTCGACGATGCCGTCGAGTATTTTCTTTATCTCATCGGGGTCGTTGGAGTCGATGATGGAAGCCAGGGCGGTGAGGAAATGGCTGCCCTGGTCGCGCACGCCTTCGACCGGGCCGTAGCAGCCCGTGCAGGGCATATTGGCCTGCGGGCAGGGGGCGCCGCAGCCGCCGCGCGTGGCCATACCGCAGCAAAGCAGGCCCTGTTCGAGCAGGCATTTATCCGGTTCGGGGATAATTTCATACGGCCTGTGGAAGGCCTTGACCTTCTTTTCATGCTTGATGCGCGGGCAATCGTTGCAAACCGCCGTGCCCGGCGGCGAGATGACCGTGCCTTTGGGTGGCAAATTACCGCTGAGCAGGGCTTCCAGCGCCAGCCAGGTGGTGCTTTCCTCGGGCGGGCAGCCGGGCACGAAATAATCCACCTCAACGGTCTGCGCCAGCGTTTTGACCGTATCGTAAAACTCCGGTATCTCCAGTTCGCCCTCGGGGACGGTTACCAGCGTCCGCGGGATGACCTTGCTGGCGTTGTCGTTGGAGGCGGCATCGATATAGGTGTTCTCCAGTATCGATTTGGCGGTGAAGAAATTGGCCAGGCCCGGTATGCAGCCCTCGTAGGCGCAGGAGCCGTAGGCTATTAATAGCCTGGATTTCCGGCGCAGCAGTTTAGCCATATGCTCGTTCTCGGAATTTCGTATGGCGCCGTTGAAGAGGCAGGCGTCGATGCTCTTATCGGCCATATTCTCCACGTCAGCGTACTTGGCATCGATAGCCACCGGCCAGAAGACGATATCGGCGGCCTCGGCCAACTGGAGTATCTTGTCGCCGATGGCCAGCGTGGCTATTTCGCAGCCTCCGCAGGAGGAGGCCCAGTAGAGGGCGACCTGGAGCTTAGGCAACTTTCGACTCCTCTTTGGATTTGAATGGCCCTAAGGCGCGGACCTTCTCAGTCATCTCATTGACGATATGGCTGAAGTGGTCGCCCTCGGAGGCCGAAACCCAGTCGAGGCGGAACCTGTCTTGCCCGACGCCGAGCTGGCCGAGGGTGCGCTTGAGCAGTTCCATGCGGCGCAGTGCCTTGTAGTTGCCCTCGGCGTAATGGCAGTCGCCCGGGTGGCAGCCCAGCACCAGCACCCCGTCGGCGCCCAGTTCGAAAGCGCGCAGCACAAAGGCCGGCTCAACGCGTCCGCTGCACATCACGCGGATGGCGCGTACGTTGGCGGCGCATTTAATTCTGGAGGTGCCTGCCAGATCGGCCCCGCGGTAGGAGCACCAGTTGCATAGAAATGCGACGATCTTAGGTTCGAAGTCTGTCATATCAGTATAGTTATGGAGAAACCGTCAACAGGCCTGAAATATTAGACTACTAAAATGCAAAATTGTCAATACTTTTGCTGATATTTACCTGCCCGCTTCCTGCGCGGTGCTGCGGGAGGCAGGCCTCTTCAGCCGTTCGCGGTGAAGCTGCGCGGTGTGATCCATCTCGAAGGCCTGCTTGACTATGGCCTCCAGTCCGGCGCAGTTTTGCTTAATCAGCTTGCTGTCTATGGAGTAGAAAACCAGCGGGCCGTCGCGGCGGGCCTTAAGCAGGCCGGCATCGTGCAGGATGCCCAGGTTGCGGGAAGCGCGCGTCTGGCTGATACGCATGGCCTGCTTGATTTCGAGCACGCAGGCCTCCCTTTCCATCAATAAATAAATGATCCTTAACCTCGTTTCGTCTGATAAAGATTTAAAGATTTTAAGCAGGTCACGCATTATTTTCCCCATCCTCTTATATTTATGCGCACATGAGCATAAGTATTAAACTTGTGTGATATGATACTATATCCAGAAAAGTTTTGTCAAAAAGGCGGCGTGCGCCGTATTTATGTCTAACCCGTATTACAATAAATTGAAATACGTATATCTATTGGTATAACGCTCCGGTATAATATTGTTTTATCAACCACGGAGGGTCATACTTAAGCATGCTTATAAAGAAGAAAATACTATTAGTCTATCCCGAATACCCGGATACTTTCTGGAGTTTCAAACACGCCCTCAAGTTCGTTTCCAAGAAAGCTGCCTTCCCGCCGCTCGGCCTGCTGACCGTGGCGGCCATGCTGCCCAGGGAGTGGGAGCTCAAGCTGGTGGATTTGAACACCAGGGGGCTGAACGATAAAGATATCAAATGGGCGGACATGGTCTTTATCAGCGCCATGGTGGTGCAGAAGGATTCGGCTAAAAGCGTCATCAAGCGTTGTAATAAGCTGGGCGCCACGGTGGTGGCGGGCGGCCCGCTGTTTACCACGCAGTACGAGGATTTCCCCTGCGTGGACCATTTCGTGTTGGACGAGGCCGAGATCACCCTGCCGCCCTTCCTGGCCGACCTGGAGCATGGCTGCCTGCAGAGAATATATTCGTCTAAAGTACGGCCGGATATCCATACCACCCCTATCCCGCGCTGGAACCTCATCGATAAGAAAAAATACTCTTCCATGGCGGTGCAATATTCGCGCGGCTGCCCCTTTGACTGCGAGTTCTGCGACATCGTGGTGCTCAACGGGCACATGCCGCGTACCAAGAGCAGGGAGCAGATGCTGCGCGAGTTGGACGCCATATATGCCAGCGGCTGGCGGGACAGTGTTTTCATCGTGGATGATAACTTCATCGGCAATAAGAGAAAGCTCAAATCCGAGATACTGCCGGCCATCATCAACTGGACGGAAAAGCGGCAGTTCCCGTTTTCCTTCTTCACCCAGACGTCCATCAACCTGGCCGATGACCGGGAGTTGACCGCCCTCATGGTCAAGGCCAATTTCAACATGGTCTTCATCGGCATCGAGTCCCCCAATAAAGACAGCCTGACGGAATGCGGCAAATCCCAGAATTCCAGCCGGGACCTGATATCCTCGGTGAAGATATTGCAGAAGAGCGGATTGGAGGTGCAGGGTGGATTCATCGTGGGGTTTGACAGCGATCCCCAGACCATCTTCCAGGATGTTATCAACTTCGTGCAAAAAAGCGGCGTAGTGACGGCCATGGTGGGCTTGCTGCATGCACCCAATGGCACCAGGTTATATCAGCGTTTGCAGGATGAAAAGCGCCTGACCGGCAGCTTCTCGGGCAACAACACCGGCCTTTCCATCAATTTTATACCGAAAATGAATTTGGAGCATCTGATGGAAGGTTACCGCCGGATAGTGAATACCATCTACGCGCCCAACCAGTACTACGCCAGGGTAAAGACGTTCCTGAGGGAGTACCGGCCCAAACGGCAGAAGTTATCGGCGCTGAAATCGCAGAACCTAAGGGCCTTTTTCAGGTCCCTGTGGGTGCTGGGCGTACGGGAAAAGGAGCGCTGGCATTTCTGGGACCTGGTGATCTGGACCATGTTCAAGCGCCCGCGCTCATTCTCGCTATCGATTTCCATGGCCATTTACGGCTTCCATTTCCGCAAGATAGCCGAACTGCACGCAAGGTAGCTTAATTTGGCTCAGGCCACGATCTGAATCGGGTAATTACCGTATTTTCGCGCCGCTTTTACCAGGGCGACATAGTTCTCGCCTTTACACGACGGGTGAATAGTGTTGGAAGAGCTGATGATGTAGCCCCCGCCGGGTGCGGCCGCGGCGATGGTTTCCCTGACCGCTGTTTCGACCTCTTCCACAGTGCCGGTGGGCAGCAGGTGGGTGCAGTCGATATTGCCCATGATGCAGATGCGCCGGCCGTATTTGGCCTTGACCTCAGCTATATCCATGCACTGCGGCTGGATGGGGTGAATGCCGTCGAAGCCGGCCTCCACCATGTAGTCCATGATCGGCCACATCACACCGTCCGAGTGTTTGATGACCTTCATCCCGCGCCGGTGTATGTGCTTAACTATCTCCACGTGGTAGGGGAAGATGTACTGCTCGTAGTGGCGGGGTGACATTAAAGTGGATTGGTTGTAGGCCAGGTCGCTGGCCAGGGCGATGGCATCGGCGCCGAGGTCGGCCCCCTTATCGATAATTTCCAGGATGTAATCGGTGTTGATGCGTCCCAGGTCTTTCACGAACTGCGGATCCTCTTTGTAGTAGTAGAACAGGTTCTCCATCCCGCCCATCATGGCCC
>CAIYTC010000253.1 GCA_903929005.1 uncultured Dehalococcoidia bacterium
AATCTTGAAGCCCTTAGATTTCCCCTGGGATATTGCCCAGGTAATACACCAGCACCACGAACGTCTGGATGGCACTGGCTATCCGCAGGGACTTTCAGGAGATCAGATGCTGCTTGAGTCCAAGATACTCGCGGTTGCGGATGTAGTACAGGCTATGGTCTCTAAACGCTCCTACCACACGCCGGTAAGTGTAGAAAAAGCGATCGAAGAGCTTGAAACTAATAAGGGCAAGCTATACGATTCCGCCGTAGTTAATACTTATGTGAGCCTGGCAAAACGGGCCAACGTCAGATTTAATTAAGACGAGTATTTAAACACCGGATAATTAAATCAGGCAAATCCTTTCAAGTGTCAGTCCACCAGCGGGTACTCGGCGATAAACGCCGAGGCGCCCACGGTGCAGCATGAGTGCTTTGGTGTCCACTATTGACATCCTACCTAACTATTTAACCGGGATTCCCCTTTTCAATTCGTAACAAAGCGATTATCATCCGTTATGAGCCTTGGTCATGATAGTATGCGTTAACCGTACGGCTGTCAATAACCCTTCCGGGCATTTTCCTGTCTCTGATTCATCGGTTTGAGTTAGAGAGACCCAGCAAATCGATAAATTTCAGCTAACTCTTGATACATATAGCCAGGTTACCCCCGGGACTTCAAGAAGCCGCTGCTAATAAGTTTGAAAAGTTACTATCCCATAGTTATAATTACACGGTTAATGATAATGAGTCTATTAAATAAAGTTATTAGCAAATTATTAGCAAAACTTGCTTATGTCAAGTATGGAGAATTTACGAAAAAGCTAATTTAGCTACGAATTTGGGACTTGGAGAGGTGACCGAGAGGCCGATGGTGCCGCTCTCGAAAAGCGGTGGGCGTGAGCCTCGTGGGTTCGAATCCCACCCTCTCCGCCATATTCTGCTGTATGGAGAGGTGCTGGAGTGGCCTAACAGGCGCGCCTGGAAAGCGCGTGTAGCTTCACCGCTACCATGGGTTCGAATCCCATCCTCTCCGCCATATTTTGCCCTGTGCCCCGGCCGGTAAACCAGCGGAGCTTACATGATCACAATTTTTCTCATAACTATAATTTCCATAGCTATCCTGCTCGTCCTCGGCGGGCTGGCCAACTTCTATATCCAAAAACGCCGCTCCGAAAAAGTATGCTTGCCCTGGTTCGACCCGGCCGACATGGTTGATATAGCCGGCATCCCCACCCACGTGGTTACCCGGGGCAGCGGCGAACCGCTGATATTCGTCCACGGCAGCCAGATGAATATCTACGATTGGCGGTTTAATATCGATTTCTTCGCCAAGCACTTCAAGGTGTATGACATGGACATGCCCGGCTGCGGTTTCACAGGCAAGCCCGATGCGGACTATTCCCCGGCCTTTTTCGCGCAGTTCATCTTCAGCCTGATGGAGCATTACCACCTCGAGAAAGCTTCGTTCGTAGCCAGCTCATGGGGCGGAGGCCACGTTTTCTACTTCGCGCTCCAGCGCCCGGAAAAAGTCACCGGGCTGGCGATGTCCTCACCCTGCGGCCTGCCCCACCGGCTGGCCCTGCTGGACAGGGTGCTGGCACTGCCCGTGCTTGGCACTTTGGCGGCCCTCTACGGCAACCGGGACCTGATCGAGGGCGAACTGAAGGCGGCTTTCGCGGACAAAAGCTTCGTAACGGAGCTACTCATCGATTCCGCATTTAAACCGCTGTTCATGCCGGGCGGCCTGAGGGCCACCGTGCGCTCGTATCAAAAAGCGGACTTCACTTTCGTGCAGGACAACCTTGAGAAGATCAGCGCCCCGGTGCTGCTGGTGTGGGGAACCAGAGATGCGGCCCACCCGCCCTGGATGCTGGACGAGATGAAGCGCCGGCTGCCGCATTGCGAGTCCTGCCTTATCGACAATGTGGGGCACCTTCCACACGAAGAGGCCAGCGCCCAATTTAACCAGGTTGCCCTGGAGTTTTTGAAGCGCGCTGTAAGATAGCGGATTACCGGTAAAGAACGCCACAGTAAAGGAAATATATAATGAAACAATGGTATGAATCTCTATTTGAAAACTACGGCAAGAAATACGATGAGGAAAGCTTTACGCAGGGCACAGCCGGCGAAAGCGATTTTATCGAAAAGGAACTTAATTACAATAAGTCGCTGAGCATTATCGATATCGGCTGCGGCACCGGCCGTCATTCGATCGAACTGACCAAACGGGGTTACCAGGTCACGGGCATCGACCTGTCGGAATCGCAACTAAAACGCGCCAGGGAGAAGGCCGTGGAACAGGGCCTTCATGTCGATTTTCAGAAGCATGACGCCCGCCAACTGCCCTTCAAGGGTGAATTCGACCTTGCGATGATGATCTGCGAGGCGGCCTTCCCATTGATGGAGACGGACGAAATGAATTACGAGATACTGCGCAATGCCGCCGCCGCCCTCAAGCCCGACGGGAAGCTGATCTTTACCACGCTGAACGGCCTGTTCCCGCTCTTCCATTCGATTGAAAAGTTCTGCGCCGCAGGGGCCAAAGAGGGCAACGCATCTTACGAGAAGAATTCCTTCGACCTGATGACCTTCCGCGATTTCAATGTTACAACTGTTGAAGACGATTTAGGTATCAGGAAAGAACTGAAATGCAACGAAAGGTATTACGTGCCCCCGGAAATCACCTGGCTGCTGAAATCGCTGGGATTCTCCAATATCTATATCTGCGGGGCTAAACTGGGGGCCTTTTCCAGGGATGATTGTCTCTCTATTGATGATTTCGAGATGCTGGTGATAGCGGAGAAACATGGAAACTGATTTTAAGGTCGGGCTGGCCCTGGGCAGCGGGGCGGCGCTCGGTATAGCGCACATCGGCGTCATCAAGGCAATCAAGGAAGCCGGTATCCCCATCCACCTGGTCGCCGGGACGAGCATGGGCGCGCTGGTAGGCGCCTGCTATGCCATCGATGGCGAGATAGCCCACGTGGAAGAGATAGCCCTGGACTACAACCTGCGGAAGATAGCGCGGCTGCTCGATCCAAAATTCGCCCTGATAAGGATGGGCTTCCTGCACGGCAAACGGGTGGAGAATTTCCTCAAGCCTATTATCGGTGACGTGACCATCGATAAATGTAAGCTGCCCTTTGCCGCGGTGGCAACCGATATATTCACCGCTACTGAAGTGGTCATCCAGCAGGGATCGCTCCTCAAGGCCGTCCGCGCCAGTATATCCATCCCGGTGGTTTTCGTCCCGGTAAAACATGAAGGCAGGTTCCTGGTTGACGGCGGGATAGTCAACCCGGTCCCGGCCGATGTGGCCAGGTCGATGGGCGCTACCTTTACTATAGCGGTCAATGTGCTTAACGATCCCAGAAAAAGGCGGCAGTCAGGATTGATCGGCAAACAGAAACCGGGCAAGCCACCCGGTATTATGAATACGCTTGTGCAGTCGATCTATATCATGGAATATGAGATCACCCGTGCCTCCATATTGAAGGCGGATATCATCATCGAACCGGACGTCAGCAATATCGAACCCTACGCATTTTACCGCGGGACGGAGGCTATTGATGCCGGCTACAGGGCGGCGGTCGAGGTGATCCCTGAAATTAAAAGGATGCTGACTAAAGCTGAACCAGATTAGCATCCGCTTTCCTTCCCCTGTGCGCTCCCCTATCTGCTTTAGCAGCAATACGTACCTGGATCTTTTTTGCTTTTTAAAGGCTGTGATAAAATGGTTCGATGCGAATGCAGGATAACAACGAGCTTAAATACTGGATAGGCTTGGCCGGCGTCCCGGGTGTCGGAAAGGCCAAAATCATGGCCTTGAAAGAGCATTTCGGCTCCCTCAAGGTCGCATGGAAGGCGCCCGCGTCGCAGTTGGCCGGGGCCGGACTCGACCAGAAGATCACCGCCAATATAACCGGCTACCGGGATAGCATTAACCTGGATGATCAGCTCAAACTGCTGGAAAAGTACCACGTCACCGCCATCCCCTTTGAATCCCCTGATTACCCGGCCATGCTTGCTGAAACTCATGATTGCCCGGCCCTGCTCTATATCCGCGGCGAATACCGCAAGGACGATGAGAATAGCGTCGCGGTGGTGGGGACCCGCAGGGCAACAGCTTACGGCAGGCAGGCCACTGAGGACCTTGTTTACAACCTGGCCCTTAATAAAATCACTATTGTCAGCGGATTGGCCAAGGGTATCGATACCGTCGCGCACCGCGCAGCCATCGAGGCCGGCGGCAGGACCATCGCCGTTTTCGCCTGCGGGTTGGATATCGTTTATCCGCCCGATAACCTGAAACTGGCCCGCGAGATAATGGAGCACGGCGCCCTGGTCAGCGAGTTTCCCCTGGGTACGAAACCTAAAGCCGAGAATTTCCCGCGCCGCAACCGCATCCTGAGCGGCTTGTCCCGCGGGGTGCTGGTGGTGGAATCGGGTGAGTCCAGCGGCGCGCTTATCACGGTTAATTTCGCGCTGGAACAAAACCGTGAGGTGTTTGCCGTGCCGGGCAGCATCTACTCCCCCATGAGCAAAGGCCCCAACCGGCTGATCGGCGAGGGGGCCAAATTAGTCAACAATTACATGGATATTATCGAGGAGTTGAACCTGTCGGTGGTTTCTCAGCAGCTTGTCATGCAGAGCGTTGTTGCATCCGATGGCGTTGAATCGATTATAATGAAACACATTTCGGAGGAACCGCTTCATGTGGATGAGATATGCCGGAACTCCGGACTGGACGTCGCCACTGTTATCAGCACCCTGGCCGTGCTGGAGCTGAACGGCCTGGTCAAGCAGCGCGGAAATATGACGTACACTTTAAAACAGGGACGTTAGAGAATAAAAAAGGATTTTATTTGGATAAATTATGGCTGTTAAACTTGTAATCGTAGAATCCCCCGCTAAAGCTAAGACGCTGAGCAAGATGCTCGGCGATAGCTATGTGATCAAAGCTTCCATGGGCCACGTCCGTGACCTGCCCGGGAAAACGCTGGGCATAGCGGTGGAGAAGGATTTTGAACCTGAGTACCACAACCTCCCGGAAAGAAAGACACTGATCAAGGAGATCAAGGAACTGGCCAACCGCGCCTCGGCAGTATATCTGGCCACCGACCCCGACCGTGAGGGAGAAGCGATATCATGGCACCTCATCAAGGCCGCCAACCTCCAGAAAGACGGCATACCGTTACGGCGCGTCACTTTTCATGAAATAACCAAAGAAGCGGTGGAACAGGCTTTTAAGAACCCGCACCCGCTGGATATGAAATTGGTTGACGCTCAGCAGGCCAGGAGGATACTCGACCGCCTGGTCGGCTACAAGCTTAGTCCACTGCTCTGGAAGAAGATATTGAAAGGATTGTCGGCGGGCAGGGTACAGTCGGTAGCTGTGCGGTTGATCGTGGACCGCGAGCGGGAGGTGCTGGCCTTTATACCGGTCGAATACTGGACCATCGATGCCGAACTGGCCAAGAAGAAAGCGGGAAACAAAGGTTTCATGGCTTCCTTTGTGGGGTTAGCCGGAAAAGGTAAACTTAATATCCCTGATAAAGCGCATTGCGATGCACTGCTGGCGGAACTGGAAAGCTCGGACTACGAGGTAAAGGCCATCCAGAAAAAGGAGGTCTCCCGCCAACCGTCGCCACCCTTTATCACCAGCACCATGCAGCAGGAAGCATCACGTAAACTGCATTTTACCTCTAAGAAAACCATGGTCATCGCCCAGCAGCTTTATGAAGGTATGTCCATCGGGGAAGAGGGCGATACCGGACTGATAACCTACATGAGGACCGACTCCACCAATGTTGCGGCGTCGGCGCTTGACGAGATACGCGGCTACATCTCTGCGAAATTCTCCGCCAAATACCTGCCTGCTTCTGCCAGGCGTTTCACCAAGAAGGTGAAGCTGGCGCAGGAAGCGCACGAGGCTGTGCGGCCCACCAGGGCGCAGCGGGAGCCCGAGAAGATCAAGGGTTACCTCAACAAGGACCAGTTCCAACTCTATGATTTGATCTGGAAACGGGCGGTGGCCAGCCAGATGTCCGCCGCTGTCTATGATACTGTTACCGTGGATATCGAAGCCGCTCCGCGTGCAAGGAAAAATTTGGCCTACCTGCTGCAAACTAAGGCTTCTTCATTGCGCTTTCCCGGCTTTATGGCGCTGTATATCGAGGGGCTTGACGAAGAGAAGGACGAGTATGCCGAAGGCGAACAGAATATCCTGCCTCCCCTGGAAGAAGGTGAATTGCTCAGGCTCCTGGAGTTGCTCCCCAAACAGTTTTTCACCCAGCCCCCGCCGCGCTACACGGAGGCCACGCTGATCAAGGCGCTGGAACAGAAGGGTATCGGCAGGCCCAGCACCTACGCCCCTATCCTGTCCACCATTCAGGACAGGGAATACGTCTTTAAAGAAGCGGGGAAGCTTCGCCCCGAGGAGATCGGCATGGTGGTCACCGACCTGCTGGTAGCTAATTTCCCCAATATCGTCGACTATAATTTTACCGCTAAGATGGAAGAGGAACTTGATGAGATCGCCAATGGGACGCGCGACAGGCTGACCGTGATAAAATCATTCTATACCCCATTTGAAATCGACCTGAACAATGCGCAAGAGAACCTGCAGAAAATCGTCATCACCTCTGAGGAGAAATGCCCCGAGTGCGGGAAGGCTATGATTTTAAAATCGAGCAGGTTCGGCAAATTTCTGGCCTGCAGCAATTACCCCGAGTGCATGGGTAAGAAGTCGAATACTGCTGACGCGCCGCCCCCCGAGGTTACCAATGAGCCGTGCCCACTCTGCGGCAAGCTGATGCTGATGAGGAAGGGGCGCTACGGCAAATTCATGGCCTGTCCCGATTACCCGAAGTGTAACGGGAAAAAAGCCCTGGCCGGCAAAGGTACCTGGACAAAAAAGGAGGGAGCCCGACCGCCAGCAGCGGCGGAGACAACCGATGAAAAGTGCCCCACCTGCGGAGCGGACATGGTTGTCAGAGCGGGACGTTTCGGCAAGTTCCTGGCCTGCAGCAAATACCCCAAATGTAAAACCACCAGGAAGATAGAGAGAGCCGATCAAGTTGATGAGCCGGCGGATACCGGGTCAGGGAAGCCATAAAGCATAACCGGCTGAATTAAGCTATTACCCTTACAACTAATATGCAGAGTCTGCAAAATCTGCGCAACAAATTGCTGCCCGGTGGACCCGATGGCCTTTTGATCGGTTCATCTCCTAACCGGCGCTACCTGTCCGGCTTCCGCGGGTCCGCGGGTTGGCTGCTGATAACTCCCTCTGAGGCACTTTTAGCGGTGGATTTCCGCTACGTGGAACAGGCCAAACAAGAGGCCACAGGCTTAGAGATACTGCATATTAGCGGCGGCCTCACGGCCTGGCTGCCCGGTCTCATTTCAAAACTGCGTATTAGCCGGCTCGGCTTTGAAGCCGATCACCTTTCATATTCCACCTACCAGACTATTGTCCAACTGGCGAAAACCGCCGCCCTACCCTTCAAGCTATTGCCCGTGAAAAATATAGTGGAGTCGCTGCGCATGCTGAAAGATAAAACCGAACTTGCCGCCATTGAAAAAGCCTGTAAAATCGCGGATGAAGCGATACGGGACCTGGCCGCCCGCCTGCAAGCAGGCGCCTCGGAAAAGCAGGTGGCATGGGACCTGGAATCCCTGCTGCGGCAAAAGGGTAGCGACACTCTGCCCTTTGAGATAATCGTGGCTTCAGGACCAAACGCGGCCCTGCCGCATGCGCAGCCCTCGGACCGGTTGATTTGTGAAGGGGAAACGGTCATTATCGATTTCGGCGCCCGCTGCGGTGGATACTGTAGCGATATGACGCGAACTTTCATGATCGGACAGCAAACAGAGAAATTTAATACGGTTTATAATATTGTGCTGGGCGCCCAGATGACCGCATTATCTGTCATAGAAAAAGGCATGAGCGCGCGTTCGGCAGACGGACTGGCCCGTGGTATGATTGAAAATGCCGGTTACGCGGAATTTTTCGGCCACGGACTGGGCCACGGAGTCGGCCTTGAGACTCATGAATCGCCCAGCATTGGGACACTGAGCGATGATATACTGCAGGATGATATGGCCTTTACCATCGAACCCGGCATCTACCTGCCGGGTTGGGGCGGTGTAAGGATTGAAGATACGGTAACCATCACTGAGGGCAGATTAAGAACGTTAACACATGCAAGTAAAAATGCCCATATTAGGGAGGTAATAATTTCATGATCGACGCCGGAGAACTTAAGAAAGGTATCACTATTACGCTTGATGGCCAGCTTTTCCAGGTATTGGATTACCATCATATAAAGGTTGGCAGAGGTTCGGCCCAGATCAGGATCAGGTTGCGTGATATAAAAGCGGGGCACATTACTGAAAAGTCATTTCAATCAAGTGAAAAATTTGCCAAAGCTTTCCTGGAAAGGCGGCCGGTACAATTCCTGTATAGCGATAGTGATCTTTATCACTTTATGGACAACGAGAGTTATGAGCAATTTGCCGTAGAGAAAGGCCTGGTGGGTGATACCGTGAATTATCTTAAGGAAAATATGAACCTCGAATTGCTTACACATAACGGTGTGCCCATAGGTGTAGAACTCCCACTATCGGTTGAATTGAAAATCGCTGAAACAGGTCCCGGTTTTAAAGGAAATACAGCCAGCGCCGGTGGTAAACCGGCAAAAATGGAAACTGGTATCACTATACAGGTGCCGTTCTTTCTAAATACAGGCGATGTGATAAAGGTAGATACGAGGACAGGGACCTACCTGGAAAGGGTGAGCTGAGCATTGATTAAAGCGGATCTGCATGTACACACCCAATGCTCGGCTGATTCCTATATGACTTACGATCAGCTGATAAAGGCGTGCCAGGACAAGGGCATTAATTGCGTAGCTGTAGCAGACCATGGGACTACCAGGGGGGCCAGGGAGCTGCAGAGAATAGCGCCCTTTAAAGTAATTATATGTGAAGAAGTGCTCACCCCTTACGGAGAGATAATGGGCATGTTTCTGCATGCTGACATACCCAACAAGATTTCCGTAGATGATGCTATTAGATTAATACGTGAGCAGGGTGGACTGGTTAGCATCCCCCACCCATTTGACCGGGTAAGGCCGTCAGCCTTCCGTAATACCGCTATGCTGGAATCGGTGGCTGAGAGAGCTGATATTATTGAGGTTTTTAACGCACGAAGCCTTTTCCCTGGAATAGAAAAAAAGGCCCGCGACCTGGCTTTAAGGCACAAAAATAAGATCAGTGCCGGATCAGATGCCCATAGCCCGTTAGAAATTGGCTATGCCTATGTTGAGATGCCTGATTTCAACACAACGGAAGAATTCCTAAACTCTTTATCAATAGCCAAATTGTACGGGAAAAAATCCAGTCCCTTAATACACCTCATCAGCACCACTGCCAGGTTCAGAAAACACCATAAATTGGAGTAACTTGTGTGCTGAATATCGGTTGGTTCTCCACCGCCAGGGGAGATAGTTCAAAAATACTGCTGGATACGGTGATTTCCCATATCCACGCCGGCCAACTCGATGTTAAGATAGAATTTGTTTTTTGTAGCCGGGAACCCGGCGAATCCGAGAAAACCGATGCCTTCATCCAGCAGGTAAAGGATTACAGTATTCCGCTGGTATGCCTTTCGGTGAAAAAATTTGCCCTGAATTTCCAGCAAAAAGTCAGCGTGAAAGACGATAAGCTGCCTGAATGGCGCCTCGAGTATGACAGGCAGATTATGTCAAAACTTCAAGGTCATGGCGTTGATATATGCATGTTGGCTGGATATATGTTGATTATGGGTACTGACATGTGCAGCCGGTATAACATGATTAACCTCCATCCTGCTCTGCCAATGGGTCCCAAAGGTACTTGGCAAGAGGTTATATGGGATTTGATAAAGGAGAAGGCCACAGAATCCGGTGTTATGATACACCTTGTTACCACAGACCTGGATAGGGGACCTGTTATTTCCTTTTGCAGATACCCGATTAATGGACCAGAATTCGATAACTTGTGGGATGAATTTAAGCATACTCCCGTTAGTTTAATTAAGAGCCAGCAAAGCGAAAATAACGGGCTGTTCAAATCAATCAGGCACTCCGGGTTTATTAGAGAGATTCCATTGATAGTCCACACATTGAAATCTTTCAGTCAGGGAAGGATCGGGATCAATAGCGATAAAAAATTATACGACCGCTCAGGTACAAACATCGCCGGTTATGATTTAACTGACGTGATTGATATAGAAATAAAAAAGGGGCTCAGATGAACCCCTTTTCATTAGGCATGTGTAAGCTATTTTTTCTCTTTCTTAGCCGCCGGTGACAGGATATCGTCAATCAAGCCATATTCCACTGCCTGCTCAGCAGTGAAATAAATATCCCTATCGGTATCCTGCCTTATTTTAGCAAGCGTCTGGCCGGTGTGCCTGGCGAGAATTTCTGCCACCAGCGAATCAAGCCTTTCAAATTCCTTAGCCGCAATTTTAATATCCGTTATTTGCCCTTGCGTACCGGCCCTGCCCTGATGCATGTGAATTGTAGAGTTGGGTAAGGCATATCTTTTCCCCTTAGCGCCGGCACACAGCAAGACAGTACCCATACTGTAGGCTGAACCGATGCAAATCGTTGATACATCAGGTTGTATTAATTGCATGGTGTCGTATATAGCAAGCCCTGCCGTAACTACTCCGCCCGGCGAATGAATGTAAATGCTAATGTCTTTTTCGGGATCTTCGCGTGCAAGATATAATAATTGGGCAACAATAACATTAGCCAACTGGTCATCTACCTGCATGCCCAGGAATATAATCCTTTCTTTAAGCAGCAGCGAATAGATATCCATATACCTTTCGCCCCTGGCGCTGCTTTCTATTACCGTTGGTATTATGTTAAGCGGTGATCTGTGCATCTTTTAATCTCCTTATTGAAATTATTCTTTTT
Organism: uncultured Dehalococcoidia bacterium; assembly: GCA_903929005.1. GTDB lineage: Bacteria > Chloroflexota > Dehalococcoidia > GIF9 > UBA5629 > CAIMUM01. The sequence goes on from CAIYTC010000253.1 coordinate 10,955, forward strand.
CTTGGCCCGTAACGAGCTTGGTCAGATAGTCCATCGTTTTATTTATAATCATCATATCTCTTAACGATTCCCTGGGCTGCGGCGTAGCAAAAAGAGCCCTGATATTTTCAGCCCGGTCAGGCTCGCTTTTGGCCATGTTCTCAACCGACTCGCTTAGTTCATCATCAGCAACTGTTATGTTTTCGAGTTCTGCGATTTTAACGGTTACCAGGTATGCTTTAACACGTTCACTGGCGGCCGGCCTCAAATCCTCATGGTGCTGCTCAACGGTCTTTTTTGCATTAGATAAATAGTTCTCCAGTCCCTTTATGCCGTCAGCAAAATTCCTGGCCTCTTCATTAATGATATGGTCGATCTCTTTCTCCACAAGTATGGGGGGAAAATCGATTGCACTCTGGTCAATAAGAGCGGTGATAAGTTTATGTTCAAAATCTTTCTTGAGGCTCTCATCGGCACGCGACTGCAAGCCGGCTTTAATTTTCTCCTTCAGGTCATCGACGTTTTCGCTGCCTGCATTCTTAGCAAAATCATCGTTAATTTCCGGCAGGTTCTTCTCTTTGACCTCTTTTACTTTAACTGAAAAAAAATATTGCTGTTCGGCGATCTCCTTGATTTCGTAATCTGCGGGAAAAGACAATTCAAACGAAATTTCGTTATCCCTGGTTAACCCTATTAATTTCCCGGCAAATCCTGGTACCGGGTATTTGGAGTCCTGGTTTACTTCATACAAGGCATCCTTGCGGCTGATTATGGATTCAGTATTTCTTTTACCTTCGATATCAGCGTTAATGACGTCTCCAAATTGAATGCCACGGTCCACAGGTACCAGGGTACCGAACTGCAACTGCAACTGCTCAATCATCTTGCTTATATCGCTCTCTGTGATCTCCTTTTTATCGATTTCAAGCCTGATGTCCTTATAGTTACCGGGGGTGACCTCCGGTTTGGTCGGCACGATCGCCTTAAATACAATAGGAACTCTCGTAACAAGTGTAATTTTGGGTTCAGCAATCGCCGCAATCGATTCACTCTTAACTGCCTCTTCATATGCTTCAGGTAACAGGTGTTCCAGTGCTTCCTGGAAAATCGCCTCTTTTCCCACATGTTGTTCAACCAGTGAACTGGGCGCTTTCCCTTTTCTGAACCCGGGTAAGGTAACCTTCTTTACCAGGTGCTCAAGGGCAATCACCAGGTATTTTTCCGTCTCGGCGCTTTCCATTTCGATATTTAGAGCTACCTGGCAATTTTCAATTTTCTCTGAAGTTGTCTTCATATTATCGCATCACCTTGCATTATTATATCATCCGAAAATTCGACTTCAAAAAGACTCTGCCTGTTTCTCGATATCGGTTACTTTTAAATGCAGTTCTTCAAGTTGTTGATCAGAAATAAAGGATGGTGCATCGGTCATTACATCGATCGCGGCCTGGTTTTTCGGGAAGGCAATTACGTCTCTGATGGTTTTGCTGTTGGTAAGCATCATTATAAAACGGTCAATGCCCGGAGCGATGCCGCCGTGCGGCGGTGCGCCATACTCAAGCGCTTCCAGAAAACTGCCGAACTTGCTCTCAATTTCTTCTCTGGCATAACCCAGAATATTGAATATCTTCTCCTGCATAACCCGGTTATGTATCCTGATACTCCCGCTGGATAATTCATAGCCGTTGCAAACTATATCATAGTGACGCGCACGTACCTTAGCGGGATCTGAATCGAGCAATGCTATATCTGCTTCAAACGGTGCTGTAAAAGGGTGATGCATTGAATCCCACATCTTCCTTTCTTCGCTCCAATCAAATAAAGGAAAATTCGTAATGAAAACAAAGGCCATCAAAGTGGGATCACATAGATTCAAACGCCTGGCCATTTCGCGCCGTAGCTCATCCAGCACCTTGTTTACTAAATTATTCTCCCCGGCAGCTATTAATATCAGGTCACCGGGACTGGCGTCAAACTTATTGAGGATTTGCTTGACCTGGTCAATATTTAAATATTTTATTGCTACCGACTTAATTTTATCAAGCTGCAAATTCTCGATATCTTTGGGGGAATCACTATGCATCCAGGCCAGGGAAAGCAGCCCTTTTGCACCACATCCCCTGGCCATTTCCGTGAGTTCTTCAATCTGTTTGTGCGTGTAATTTGCACATCCGGGCAGGCAAATTCCTTTAACACCCCCCTTATTTTGAATGGCTGACTTGAAAACTTTAAATTCGCTGGCTGCCACTATGGCTGAGACGTCCCTCAATTCAAGCCCGAACCTGATATCGGGCTTATCTGTGCCATATTTGCTCATTACCTCCGCATAAGGCATGCGTGGGAAGGGCTTAACTAGGCGGATATCCGGCGTGACTGTTTCAACCAATGAGGTAAATAACTCCTCGACCAGGGCCAGTATATCCTCTTCATCGACAAAGCTCATTTCCATATCGAGCTGAGTAAATTCAGGTTGGCGGTCTGCACGCAGGTCCTCATCACGGAAGCAGCGGGCTATCTGGTAATATTTCTCGAAGCCGGCAACCATCAGGAGCTGCTTTAATTGCTGGGGTGACTGGGGCAAGGCATAAAACTTGCCTGCATGAATTCGGCTGGGCACAAGGTAATCCCGGGCTCCCTCCGGCGTGCTCTTGATCATAATTGGCGTCTCCACCTCTATAAATCCGCGGGCATCCAGGAAATCACGCATGAATTTGATAACCCTGTGCCGGAGGATCATCCTATCCCGCAGGCTGGCACGCCTGAGATGAAGATATCTGTATCTCAATAAGAGGGATTCGTCGACTTCACCTTCCTCATTGATATAAAAAGGCGGCGTTTTGGAGGAGTTAAAGATTTTCAGGCTATGTACCAGGACTTCAATCTCGCCGGTAGGCAACCTCAAATTCTCCGTACCCCTGGGCCTTTGAGCTACCTCCCCGGTGATCTGGATGACGAACTCATTTCTCAAATCAGTAGCATCATCATGTGTATCCTTAGCTATCTCGGGGTTAAAAACAACCTGCGTTATGCCTGCCCTATCACGTAAATCAATAAAAATAAGGCCGCCATGATCCCGGCGGCGATGCACCCAACCCGCCAGGGTTACACTTTGTCCGGCACTGGCGGCACGCAACTCTCCACAATTATGAGTTTTCAGCAAGAGACCCTCCTGAGGGTAAAATTATATCGTAATGCGTTTACACTGCACAAAATTTATCGAAGTATAAGAGCAATCAGGCAGGCCAAAAGCAGGAAAGGCAATTACTGAAAGATTATTATTAACCAGGTTTAAAATGCGCATATTTTTCTCTTAACACGGGCTTCTCTATTTTCCCGGTTGGATTCCTGGGGACTTTATCAAAAATGACTTTCCTGGGGACTTTGTGCCGCGCCATATTCTGTTTACAGAATTCGAGTACTTCTGTTTCGGTAAGATGATCCCCAGGTTTAGTATCAATAATTGCAACGGCAATTTCACCCAGCCTTGCGTCCGGGATACCTATGCAAGCCACATCATATACCTTAGGAAGATTATGTAAAGTATCTTCCACCTCGACAGGATATATATTTTCTCCACCCGAAATTATTACATCTTTCTTTCTATCTATTAAAAATATAAAACCCTCTTCATCCTTTGTAGCCATGTCGCCGGTATAAAGCCAGCCTTCACGAATAGCTTCAGATGTTTTTTCAGGATTCTTGTAGTACTCCTGCATTACACCATCGCCCTTCACCGCAAGTTCACCTATCTTCCCCGCAGCAAGGACATTGCCTCTGTCATCTACTATTTTAGCTTCCCAGTTAAACCCGGGTTGCCCAATGGCGCCTACTTTGCGCATATTTTCAATTCCGAGGTGCACGCAACCGGGGCCGGTCGCTTCGCTTAAACCATAGTTCGTATCATATTGCATGGAAGGAAATATTGTTTTCCACTGCCTAACCAGGGAGGGCGGTACAGGTTGCGCGCCGATATGCATTAAGCGCCAGCAGCTCAAATCATAATCCTCTTGGTTAATCTGGCCCTTTTCGAGTGCAACCAGTATATCGTAGGCCCAGGGTACCAGCAGCCATACAATTGTTCCACGCTCTTTGTGGACAGCTTCGAGTATATTTCGGGGACTTACCTCGTTAATTAATGTAGCGCGGCCACCTACAATCAGGCTGCCAAACCAGTGCATCTTGGATCCGGCATGGTAAAGCGGCGGAATTAATATGAAGTTATCCTCTTTTTGTTGATGGTGATGCACGTTTTCTGTAATCGCCGCGCACTTTAAATTATTATGAGTCAGCAGAATTGGTTTTGGGGCACCTGTGGTGCCGGATGTGAAATACAGGCTGCAGCTGTCTTCATCTCTTATTGCGATACCCGGCTGTTCAGCAGTATAGCCCTGTATCATTTCGCTGAATTTAGTCATATAACCGGGTAATTCCCCCCCCCAGGCAACATATTTCCTTACATGCTGCAATTGCTGTTTTACTGCATCCACCCGCTCGATAAACTCCTCGCCAATTACCATAACACTGGCTTCAGAGATGTCTGCACAATATTTAAGATCCTGGCTGGTAAACCTGAAATTCAAGGGAACAACCCATGCCCCGCTCCGTAAAATCCCAAAATATACTATCAGCCAATCGATAGAGTTCATCATCCAATGAATTACCTTATCGCCTTTAGTGACCTCCATATCCAGCAGTGCGTTGGCAACCTGGTTTGCTTTATCGTCGAACTCTTTCCAGGTGATCTCACGCCTGAAATCCTGGCTCGGCTTAAGCTCCACCAGGGCGCAATCGTCCGGATACATCCTGGCATTTCTTGCCAGCATCTCTGGAATTGTGATCATTGTTGTGCTCCCGGCATAATTCTCAAAGGTAACTATCCCCTCATATCAAGTACAGGGGATGAGCCATGAAATTTATAGGTATAGTACTTATTATTCTATCTTCCAATGCTTATTAATAGCATTGGGTTTATTATACAGTTTAGCCATTCCCTGTGTCGGCTCATTGATAGAATACATATGGTGCGTCCATCCACATATGACAAATAATAATGCTGATAACAAAATATAGCCATATTGGGGATATAATAGTGTTGTGGACTATAATGGCGACGGTGGTTTTATATTATGGTTACAGGATTTATAATTACGGTCACAGCGGAGATAAAGACTAACTGTTGGGATTATATTAGATGCGGCACACTGATTGAGGAGGACACAGAATGAATACCGATGATTCTCAGAGAAGTCTGGAAGAAACAGTTGGCAGGAAAGAAAGCTTTCTGCCCGCACAGAGCAATGATTTAGAGGTAGCTTTCCAGGGAGAGGACGGCTCATTCGGACAGGAGGTTGCCTTTAATCTCTTTGGCAGATCGGTGAAAACCAGGCAGTGCGATACCGTAGAGGAAGTTTATAACCTTGTACAGCAGGACAGCCTGACCCACGGCATCATCCCGGTGGAGAATTCGCAGGAAGGCAGCATAGGGAGCACCTACGACCTCCTGTTAGAGTCCAGTCTCCTGGTGTGCGGTGAGGCGCAAATACGGACGACTTATTCCCTGGCCGGCAATAAATCATCAACTTTGAGTTCCCTAAAAAAAATCTATGCCCACCCTCAGGCGCTGGGACAGTGCCAGGCTTTTCTTCGCCACCTCGGATGTGAACTTATCCCCACTTACCATACACTCGGTACTGTGAAGATGATTAAAGAAAAACGGCTTTCGGACAGCGCGATTGTGGCAGGGGAGGGAGTCGCTTTTGCCAGCGATCTGAAGATACTGGCGCGGGAAATTGAAGATACCCGCTGGAATTCAACCCGTTTCTTCCTGCTGGGGAAACATGATGCCCCACCTACGGGCAGCGATAAAACCTCCATTGTCACATTACTCAAGCATGAGCCGGGCACCCTCTACCAGGTGATCAAGGAATTCGCCGAGCGCAGGATAAACCTTAGCAAAGTGGAAACAAGGCCTACCAGGAAGACGCCCTGGGAATATCATTTCTATATCGATTTCGAGGGGCACCGGCTTGACAGCAAGATAATGGAAGCATTGGAGAAAGTTGAGCAAGCCTGCCTTTTTATGAAAGTGCTGGGCTCTTACCCGCGGGCCAAGCCTCTGTAATTTGCAAAAAGAACAATTTATCTGTTAATATGATTGCCTGATATATGGGCACAAATTTAAAGACAGAACACCTGTATATGCACGCTAATAAATATATCTATCGAAAGTGACTCCGGACAGGTTGCCGCCGCCCCGCGGCAATGCTGGAGTCACGTATCCGCCAACGGCAGCGAAAGCTGCAACCCGCGACCTGCAAGCATCAAACTGGTAAGTATATCTATATCATTTAATATTAGGAGGTTAGACAGTGAAAAGGAGAATCGCATTCATCACACTGGCCATGGTGGTCATGGCCCTGCCGCTGCTTATATCATGCAGCCCGGCAGCCACCCCACCCGCACCGCCTGCAGAGGTAAAAACCCTCAAGATCGGTGCCTCGCTGCCCTTCACCGACAGTATGGGCATCGACACCAAGAAGGCCCTCGAAATGATCGTGCCTGCCTTTAACCAGGCCGGGGGACTGACTGTCCAGGGGCAGAAGTACAACCTTGATTTCGTGATCTATGACGACAAATACACCGCGGATGGCGGGCGTGCCGCCGTAGAGCGCCTGGTCAACGAGGACAAGGTAAAATTCATCGTCGGCCAGATAGGCTCTGCCCCCATTGTTGCCGGTCTGACTGTGACCGAGCCCGCCAAGGTGCTGGTATTCTGCGGCGGCGCATCGGATAAAATAATCAGCCCGAACAACAAGTACGTGTTCGGCACCGCCGTTTGGAGAACCAACCTGCCGCCGCTGTTCCCCTACCTGAAGCAGGCT